>PMJE01000416.1:0-1409 GCA_003157315.1 Myxococcales bacterium
CTCGACCCAAGTCGTCACGCCGGCGAACACGGCGGTGTAGAGCGCCACCACGGTCCCCTCGACCAACAGAATGACAGCGTACCAGATATCGCGATACAGACTGTGCCCCAAGTCCCAGCCCAAACGCTGGGCCACGGCATCCAGCGCTTCGGGCCGGTTGAACGGCAGCATGAGCAGCAGCGCCACATAGAGCACAAAGGGCAGCGCCAGCATGAAGAACAGCGTGGTGGCAAGCGCCGTCTTGGGATAGCGGGTGGTCAGCGAGGTGGAGTCGAGAGCGGTCGTGATTCTCACCGGTCAATCTCCGGGGCAACGACGTCAAACGAAGCGATGAGCGCAATCAAATCGGCAATCATCAGTCCCTGCGACATCTCCTCGATGATTCCCATGGCCATGAAGCTACCGGTGCGCACGCGCACCCGGTAGGCATTCTCCGACCCGTCGGACACGACGTAGTAGCACATCTCGCCGCGCGCCGATTCCACCCGCGCCATGGCCTCGCCCGGCTCGGGCTTGGGCTTACGTGCGACCTTGGCCATGATCTCGCCCTCGGGCAGCTTGTCCAGCGCCTGGCGAATGATCTTGGAGGATTCGAGCATCTCGAGAACCCGCACGGAGTAGCGATCCCAGCAGTCCCCGACCGCGCCCATTTTCCCCTGCCCGACCGGCACACCGAACGTGAATTCGGGATAGGCGCCGTAGGGCAGATCGCGGCGCGTGTCCCAGGAAATACCCGAGCCGCGCAGATTGGGGCCGCACAGGCCGTAGGCGATGGCCTTGGCGCGGCTGATGACCGCGACGTTGGCCAGTCGCTTGACGTAGATCTGGTTGAGCGAGATCAGGCGATCCCATTCCTGCACGTAGCTTTCCAGGTGATCCAGGTAGCGCAGGATCTTTTCGCCCCAGCCCTCGGGCGCATCGAACGACACGCCGCCGATGCGCGCGTAGTTGAAGGTCAGGCGCGCCCCGCACAGCTCTTCCAGAAGGTCGTTGATGGATTCGCGCTCGCGCAGGGCATGGGTGAGCGGAGTGGACGCGCCGATGTCGGCGGCCATGGAGCCGACCGCTACCCAGTGGTTGGAAATGCGGCACAGCTCGCCTGCGATGGCGCGCAGGTACTTGGCGCGCGGGGGAAGCTCGAGCTTGAGTAGGCGCTCGACTGCCATGGCGTAACCTTCGTTGGCCAACATGGCCGCCAGGTAGTCGATGCGGTCGGTAAACGGCATATAGCCTGGATAGCCCACCATCTCGCCGATCTTTTCCAGCCCGCGGTGCAAGTACCCGATGTCCGGGATCGAACGGCGGATGATCTCGCCATTGGTTTGGGTAACGAAGTCGATCACTCCGTGCGTCGACGGGTGCTGCGGCCCGAAGTTGATCACGATCTCTTCGTTCGACGGGTTCGTGCG
>PMJE01000416.1:1462-6507 GCA_003157315.1 Myxococcales bacterium
TTCACCAGCGGGTCAAAGCGCGTGTTGCTGACCCCGTGGTACCCGCCTGCCTCTTGATAGTCCTTGCGCAGAGGATGGCCTACCCAGTCGTCGGGCAGCAAGATGCGCCGCAGGTCCGGGTGGCCCGCGAAATTCACCCCGAGCATGTCGTAGACTTCGCGTTCCAGCCAGTTGGCTGCCTTCCACACTCCCTGCACCGATGGCACGGACGGCTGGCTGCGATCAGCCTGGACCTTGAGCACGATCTGGTGCCGGTGCTGCAGCGAGAACAGGTGATACACGACCTCGATCAGGTTGCGCGCCGGCCAGTCGATGCCGGTCACGTCCTCGCAATAGTCGAAATCCAGTCCTGCCTCGCCCCTCGCAAATTGGCAAAGCTCGACGATCTTTTCGGCTTTGACGGTGACGAACGGATCGATCTTAGCCTCACTCAGTTCGCCCACAGCGTCGCCGAACTGCGCCTTGAGCCTCGCCTGGATCTCCTGCGCGTTCATGCTACTTGGCCCCGCTCTGTGGCCGGCGCTTCTCGCTCCACCAGCGCTCGCTCATCATGATGTCCTGGATGCGCATCAGGCCTTCGGTCAGGGCCTCGGGCCGGGGCGGGCAGCCGGGCACGTAGACATCCACCGGGATGACCTTGTCCACGCCCTTGACCACCGCGTAGCTGCACTGGAACAGCCCGCCGCAGTTCGCGCACGACCCCATGGCCAGGACGTACTTGGGCTCCGCCATCTGGTCGTAGAGCAGCTTGGTTCGCTCGGCCATCTTGTAGCTGAGCGTGCCGGCCACGATCATCAGATCAGCCTGGCGCGGGCTGGCGCGGAACACGGCGGCGAAGCGGTCCAGATCCGCGCGCGGTCCCCCGGTCTGCATCAACTCGATGCCACAGCAGGCGAGCCCGAAGAGCAGATAGTGGATGGAGTTCTTGCGTGCCAGGTTGACCAGGTCGTCGAAACGGTTGGTGTTGGTGAGCAGCACGCCGGCGCCCGGGCCCTCCTTCACAATGCTTGTGATTGCCATCGATGGTTCCTAGCCTTGCTGGTCGCCCGTAGCGCTGCCTGCCGGCTTTTCCGCGGAAGACAGCTTCTTCACCCATTCGAGATCGCCATGCGCCCAGGCCCAGATGAGACCGATGAGCAGGATGACCGTGAAGAGAACCAGTTCCGTCAGGGCGACCCAGCCGTTGCCCTGCTTGGTCCATTCCGCGTAGACCACGACAACCGGAAAGGTCAGCGCGATGTCGACCTCGAAAATGACGAAGGCCAACGCGATCAAGTAGAAGCGCGGGTTGAAGTTGTACCAGGCCGTGCCGATGGGCCGCTCGCCACATTCATATATGGAAACCTTGTTCGCGTTGGGAAAGCGCGGCCGGATGATGGCGCCGGTCAGCAGGGCGACCAGGGCGAAGAGCACGGCAACTACCGCGAACGTGAGCACTGCGCCGAATTGGAAGCCCATGAGTTCCTCTTGCCGTAGCACTTCGTGGCCCGGGTTCCCGGGTGCGACCTATTTATAGGTCCCACCTCCCGGGGTCAAGTGCGCCAGAAATGGCAGGGCAGTCTCAGCTTTTCGAGGGTCAGAGGTGATACGGTCGCGGCGGTGCTCGGGTTGCGTGCAGAGGATTGCGCCGCGCATGGCGGCACGTGAATTGCTTTGTCGGTGCTTCATGAAACGAGCGACATATAGCATACCAATCGGGATTGCGGTCATTGTCGTGGCTGGCATGGTTGCGACTGGATGTGATGACGGCGGGGGCCTAGGATCTGGCAAGATGGATGCTGGCGCGTCCGACGGTGTCGCCAGCCTGGGCGGTCAGTCTGGCTCCACTTTGTCCGCAGGCGGGACGACCAGTACACCGGGCACAGGCGGTGCGATGGGCACCGGCGGCGCAGCCGGGTCAGTGGGCACTGGCGGCGCAGTGGACGCGGGTGGACTGGCCGGGGCCAAAGGTACCGGAGGTATGACTGGATCAGGTGGAACGACCGGATCCGGTGGCAGCAAGGGCGGCAGCGATGGCGGCGTCGATGCTGCGGTCGACGTCTCGACGTCGGACGGAGGCGGGAGAGTCGATGGAGCGGCCGATGCCGGAGCCAAGGATGCGTCGGCGTCCGAGACGCCGGCGCTTCCCGATGCGCCGGTGGTTTGCGGCCCGATATGCGACATCTACTGTGCCTATGGAAACGTGCTGGACGTGAACGGCTGTCCAACCTGTACGTGCAACCCGCCGCCATGTCCCTCGATGCCATGCCCGTCATGTGCCTACGGCTATGTGCGCGACTCAAACGGCTGTTGGACTTGTACCTGCGCGCCTGTCGCGTCGTGCGGTCAGCTCCTCGATGCCGGCCTGTGTGAGGCCAGCTCCCACTGCCGTTGGCTCACACCCGGCTGTGCAATGGGAGGAAACCCGCTGGCCCAGTCCGAGTCAGGCTGCTACGAACAGGTCGATTGCCTCACCACCAGCGACTGCACGGAAACCGGCTCGACCTGCGTTGATCGCACGGTCGCTCCGCCGGGAGGCCCGGGTGGCGATTGGTGCGGAATGGCGGTGCGCATCTGCCTGTGAGTATCTGCCGGCGCGCCGGGCAATCTGGACCGCGCTGAGCTATGCTGTTTTCGGATACTGCAATGACTGAACCTGAATCCCCATCCGGGCCCCCGACCGATCCTGCCGGTTCCGGCCCCGTCCCACGGCCGTCACGCAGTGGCCCCCGCTACGGCAACGAAGCGATTGCCCCGTACTTTTTCCTGATTATCTTCGGCGCTGCCTTGATTGCGGTGGGGTATGTACTGCTGCCCTTCCTGGGCGACATGGTGATCGCTCTGGTGGCCGTGCTGTTGCTGACTCGGCATTATGAGCGGCTGCTGCGTGCGCTGGGGAACCGGCCGGTGCTGGCATCGGGTCTGACCGTGGCGGTTCTCATGGTGGTGGTGGCCGTCCCGGTGGGCCTGGTGGGCTCAGCCCTGCTGGCCGACATCCGGCGCGCGGCGATGACTTGGGGCGGGCCCGAGGCATATGTCACGCTCAACGACTGGACCAGTGAAAATGGCCGGGTGGCCCGCGCTCTCAGCAATTTCGCCCAGCGCACCGGTCTTCCCATCTCGCCCGAGGCGATTGGGGATGCCGTGGTCGAAGCGGCCCGCGCTCTCAGCCAGGGCCTGTACAAGCGCGCCAACTCGTTCGTCTCCGGTGTGTTCCAGTTCGCCCTTCACGGGGTCATTACCCTGTTCTCTATCTTCTACCTGCTCATGCAGGGGGAGAAACTGCGCACCTTCTTGTTTCGCCTGTCGCCTTTGGCAGATGACGAAGACCAGCTGTTTATCAACAAGCTGGGCGAAGTGGGACGCGCCATCTTGATCGGCAACGGCATTGGCAGTTCATTGCAGGGACTGGTGGCTGGCCTTGCCTGGGCCGTGGTCGGGCTGTCATCGCCCGTATTGTGGGGCCTGGTAATGGCAGTTGCGGCATTCCTTCCCTTGGTGGGAGTGGCCGCGGTGGTGGTGCCCGCGACCTTCTATTTGTGGTTCGCGGGCCGGCATGCAGTTGCGGTGGGCTTTTTCATTTTCTGCATGGGACAGTCGTTCTTGTTTGAATACGGCCTCAAGCCGCGACTCATGGGCTCTTCAATGCGCATGAACAGTCTGCTGGTGTTCCTCAGCCTGTTGGGCGGGATTCTCGGCTTTGGCGCGCCGGGAATTCTCTACGGCCCACTCGTCATGACGCTCTTCCTGGCCCTGGCGCAGCTCTACGTGACACGCTACCAGCAGCGCATTGCCACACGTTTGGCAGGCCGCACCGGCTGAAGGCGGATCCAGCAAGCCGGCGGGATCCTGAACCCTACTTCTTGTCTTCGCCGGGTTTCTCTTCCGTCGGCGGTTCCGTCTCCTTCAGCTTCTCCAATTCCAACGGGTGATGATGTTGCATTTCATCCTCGGTCATTTCTCCGGTGAGCCACACCTTGCTCATGGGCCAGACGTCCGGGCTGAAGATGACGGAGTACAAATGCCAAATGATGATGGCCAAAAAGGCGAGGGCCGCCTCATAGCCGTGAATGGCGGCGGCCACGTCAAGGCCGAGCTTGGGCATGTGGCGCATGGACCATCCCGGGAACCAAAGCACGAATCCGGTTGCACCCATGACGATTGAACCCCAAACCACGGCCAGATACTCGAATTTCTCGATGAAGTTGAAGCGCGGGTAGGCGGGCCGCTCTTTCGATCGACCCAAGTTGAAAGCGATGAGCTTCCTGAGATCCGTGTAGTCCTTGATCCGCGGCATCATCTCGACGAGATCCTTGCGCGCGCGCCGCGACGAAAGCACGAACACGGTGTGCACTAGTACCAAAGTGATGAGCACAATGGCGGCGCCCCGGTGGATGAGTCCGCGCAATTGGAAGCTGCCCGGCGTGTTGAAGATGCCTTTGAAGAAACTCGATTCCGGGAACAAAATGGGCAGCCCGGTGAAGATGAGGGTCAGGAACGACAGCATCATGATGATGTGTTGAACTCGGTAGCTCAGCGGGAAGCGGAGGTAGGTCTTCCCGGCTCGTTTGCGTCGTGGCTCAGGATCCCTGCCTTGCAGCCGGGCGAACAGCCTGCGCGCATAGTGGCTGAACAGGTCAAGGATGATATAGGCAATGAATCCCCCCACTGTCGCGACGATCAGAATGATGTAGGAAAGCTTGATGAGGAACACCAGTGGGTTGTCTTTGAGAGTCTGGTTCTGATGGATCTTTCCCAGCGCCAGGAAGCGGCTTGGACCGGAATGGCAATTGCCGCAGGTTTCGCCCAGGTTCTTGGGGTTGACCCTGGACTTGGGGTCGTTGGACGGCAGGATGTCGTGCGAGCCGTGACAGCTGGCACAGTTGGCTGCACGTTTGTCGCCGAACCCCTGGGCAATGCCGTGGAAGCTGGACTTGTAGGTTGCCTCGCGGTTGGGCGGCATCTGATAGCGCGAGCTCAGCAGCGCGTTCTGGTGGCACGCGCTGCAGGTCTTGGTCACGTTGCCTGAATAGACTGGCGAGTTGGGGTCGTCGTGCTTCTGGATG
>PMJE01000105.1 GCA_003157315.1 Myxococcales bacterium
TCTCGTTCCGCATCGCTGAGGCCTACGTGAAGGAGATGCCCGATGACTGGGTTCTCTTCCCGCCCTCCTCCGAAAAGGATCAGTCCGCGGTGCTGGATGCCCTGCGCGAACTCAACAGCCTCATCGACCGGTTCCCCAAGTCGAAATACCTCAAGCAGGCGCGTGAGTATCGACGCGTAGCCATGGGCCGGCTCATCGACCACGAGGTCTTCGTGGCACGCTTCTATCTTGACCGTGGCCATCCCAAGGGCGCCATCCTGCGCATCAAGGAGGCATTGCGCCGCTACCCAGACTCGGGGCGCGATGCCGAGTTGCTACTTGCCCTGGGAGAGACGCAGCTCGAAATGGGGGAGCCAGCCACTGCCAAGCAGACCTTCCAGCGCATCACCCTGGACAACGCCTCGGTTGTCGAGGTCAAGCGCGCCGAGTTGTTTCTCGACTTCATCAAGCGCCGCCACGGCGACGAGCCCAAAGATCTCCCGCCCAACGGATAAGCGCCGGTTGGCAACGCCTTTCAAGCCTGCACCCAAGCCTCCCTTTCTCTAGTGGCCCGTTTCACCCCCACGCCCGATTCCTTCCTAGTCGAGGAACTGCCCGCATATCTGCCCGCGGGCGAAGGGCCACACACCTTCGTGTGGATCGAGAAGCGGGGGCTGACGACTCTGGAGGCGCTTGCGCGACTGGCCCGGGCGTTGGGTGTGCAAGCCCGAGACGTGGGCTACGCCGGCATGAAGGACCGCAATGCGACGACCCGGCAGTGGCTGAGCTTGCCGGGGGTCGAGCCGTCGCTTGCCGCTGCCGTCGAAATGGACGGCCTGCGCGTGCTCGCAGCACGCCCTCACCGCAACAAGCTGCGCGTGGGCCATTTGCACGGAAACCGCTTTGAAGTCGTGCTCAGTGAAATCGTCACAGGAGAAAGCGACAGCCTGCGCGCGCAGCTTCTGCACATCGCAGGCCACGGTCTGCCCAACCGCTACGGCCGACAACGCTTTGGCGGCGCGGGCGACAACGCGCAAGTCGGCATCGAGATCTTGCGCGGAAACCGGCGCGAGCGGGATGCCCGCCGGCGCAAGCTGTTGCTTTCGGCGGTGCAGTCGGCAGTGTTCAACCGGGCGCTCGAGCTGCGCGCGTCGAGCGGCGGACTCACCTTGGTACGGCTGGGGGACATCCTGCAGAAGACCGAAACCGGGGGCTCGTTCGTGTGCGAAGAGCCGGAGCGCGACCAGGCCCGCGTCGATGCGGGCGAGTTGGTCCCCACCGCGCCCTTGCCCGGCAGCCGCACCATGGAGCCGCCAGCAGGCACACCCGCGCGCGCGCTAGAGGAGCAGGCGCTGGCCGACCTCGGGCTTGCTCCCGCCGAGTTTGCCCAAGCCGGCCGCGATTTGCCCGGCGCGCGCCGGCCGGTAGTGACCCCGGTCACTCTGGGAGACCCACCGCTGCAGGAAGGCAGCGATGGTCCAGGCACAGTCCGCCTGTTCTTCTCCCTGCCCGCAGGAAGCTACGCCACCGTACTGCTTGAGGCGTTGGGAGTAGCCATGGGCTAGCCAGGCTCTCGCGGAGCGCGATCCAACACGTTGCTGGTTAGCTATTTCACACAGAGAGCGCGGAGAACGCAGAGGTCGGACGAGGAGAAGAAGTTCGGGCTGCGCAGAGCCCAACCCTTCTGTTTCTCGTAAGCGGCGGCACTAAATGACCGGCCGCGATCCCAGATCACGGCGTAAGTAGTTGAAATTGTGAGGGCGATTCCTGATCGTGCAGTTGCAACACAACAACGGTCAGGAGGCCCCCACATGGCGAGAGTACCGCGAAAACCACGGCGATGGCGACGAGCTCTTATCCGACGAGCAACCAAGACCCGTTGCCCGACGACGATTCGCCGAGCGCAGGTCGTGGCAACGTCGACGAGCGGGCGGAGCGTTGTGGAAACTGCCGAGGTCTTCCACTGCGCCCGGTCCCACGTCTATCGAACGCTGGCTCGATTCGAGGAGTTGGGTTGGCTGGGGCTGCTCGACGGCCGACGCGACAATGGTGACCGCAAGACCGATGCGGCTTTCTGCTCGGTGGTGCGGGATCTGCTGGACCAGTCGCCTCGCGACTACGGCTACCTGCGGCCTACCTGGACGAGGGAGTTGCTGATTCTCGTCAGCGAAGAGCAGGCAGGTGTCCGGGTTGGCCTGAGCGCTATGAGTCGCGTGCTTCGGAAAATCGGGGCACGCCGAGGGCGCCCGAAACCAGCTGTCGCATGTCCTCTGTCGGATCGGCAGCGGCGTCGACGACTGAGGAAGATTCGCCAGCTGCTGGCGAATCTTCCTCACAACGAGGTGGCCGTGTACGAGGACGAGATCGACATCCACCTCAACCCGAAGATCGGCCTCGACTGGATGAATGGCAGCGCGCAGAAGGTCGTGATGACGCCGGGGCAGAACAAGAAGGCATATTTGGCGGGGACACTGGACGCGCGCAGCGGTGAAGTGCTCTGGGTCGGAGGCGTACTCAAGGACAGCTCGCTCTTCGTCGCCATGCTGGAGAAGCTGTATTTCCGCCATCCCAGGGCCAAACGCATCCACGTCATCCTCGACAACTACGGCATCCACAAGAGTACGGTCAGCCGGGCAGCGTTGGTGCAGATGCCGCGAATTCAGCTCCACTTCCTGCCGCCGTACTGCCCGGACGAAAACCGCATTGAACGCCTCTGGCTCGATTTGCACGCGAACGTCACGCGCAACCACAAGCACGCGAACCTAGCCGACCTCTGTCAGGACGTCGCAACATACCTGCGCTACGCCTCGCCGTGGCAGCCCACTGCGAACGCCGCACGTCCGCCAGTCCGCCTTGCCGCGTAGAAAGCCCACAATGGCCAGCACGTCTTTCAAAGCCCTGCCGAGATCAGCTGTCGCCGAATCGCGGCCGGTCATTTAGGGCATAGTGGCGTCCACCGCGCCCGGTGCAGAACCTGCGGTGGAGCCTGCTACCAAGTTGGAGACAATTGTCGGGTAGGTCCAAGTTGGAGGATTGGCCTTTCGGTTGAGCAAACCAAAATCGCTGCCTCCATTGTCCCACCAGACAGGACACATGCCCCTCTTCGTTACGTCTTGCGTATAGGCCTTGGCGTGTTTCACCCTGGAATCGAGCTGATCCTTGCTGACCGAACCCCATTCGCCAATGACGATGCCCCGGTCGGGCCACCAGCCGAGGATTTGGTCGAGTGAAGCTCCCATGGCTGTGTAGTCAGAAGCGCCTGCCCCCCAGGTTGTGGGCGACCCATTCAGGCCGAATCCGGTCGGGTAGTAGGTGTGAACCGAGATGATGATATTGGGGTCATTGTTGGGAATGACCAAAGCCTTGGCAGCAGCCTCGACCGGGCTTGCGCCATGCGTGCATACCATGACTATCCTCTGGGCATTGTTTCCGCCGGTGGCTCTGATCGCATTGACCGCCGCCAGGTGATACGCATTCAGCACGGTTTGCTGCTCGGCGTTTCCACCGCCATACGCGTTGACCGATCCGTGCGGCTCGTTGAATGTTTCAAGAATCAGATAGTCACTGTAGTCCTTGAAGCGAGTGGCAATCTGGCTCCAAACCGCGGTGGTCTCGGCTACACCTTGGTCTTGGCTTGCGGTGGCCAGTTTGTACCAGCCATCATGGTGGGTATTGACGATGGCATACATCCCGTCCTTGAGGACGTAGTTCACGACCGTCTCCACCCGGTCGAGAAATGTCTTGTTAATTGTGTAGGTGGGGGCAGCACCAAGTTGGCTCTGCCAGGTTACGGGAATTCTTACCGTCTTGAATCCGCCTGACTTCACTTGGTCAATCATTGCTTGGGTTGTGACGGGATTTCCCCAGCCGGTTTCTCCTCCGCTGGTCGAGTCGAACGTGTTGCCCAGGTTCCAGCCCAGGAACATGTCTTTGACGATCTCCTTCGGGGCCAGGCCGCGCATCCCCGATCCCACGACGACCACGCCGCCGCTGCTCCCGCCCGCGCTGGACACGCCGCCAGAGCTCGGAACGCCGCCGGTCTTGGAGACACCGCCCGAGTTCGGGACGCCGCCGGAGCTCGGGACACCGCCAGTGCTACTTGAACCCCCCGGGGCTGCGGAGGCATCGGGAGTGATTGAACCACCGGTGACGGGCGTGCCTCCGCTGGCGGTCGTGCCAGCGGCGCCGGTGGTGCCGCCGGTGTCCGGCAACCCGCCAGTATCAGTCGTTCCAACTGACGTGGCACCGCCGGTTTGCGGCTCGGGACTCGTGTTGCCACCAGCGGCCGAGCTTCCATCTACTATGGGGGGAGCCTGCGAGTTGCCGCACGCAGGGAGCAGCATTCCCAAGCCGACGGCGCACAGAAAAGACGCCGAAACCCAACCTACTTCACGTTGCCTTGTGTGCTCTCGTCGCATGCATTTCTCCCTGTGGATGAACCTATGTTGGGAATCCTAGTCCCGCAGTAGCCTTGGAGCATCCGAATGGCTCACGCCAGCCGCTTCGTATAACCCATGGCGGCACTCGTAGACGTCGGCTCGCTGTTCGTCGACGGTTGGCTGTCTACTTCTGCCGGGCGCTGGCTGTGGTGCGCAGGCGGAGCGCATTAAGGCGGATGAACCCGCCAGCGTCACGCTGGTCGTAGGCGCCGCGATCGTCCTCGAAGGTCACGATGTCGGTGCGATAGAGCGACCTGGGTGCACTGCGCCCGATGAGGGTCAGGCTGCCTTTGTAGAGTCGCAGCCTGGCCGTGCCGGTGACCGGCTCGTTCACGTTGTCGACCAGCTTCTGCAAGGCCTCGCGCTCGGGCGAGAACCAGAAGCCTCGGTACACCAAAGTCGCGTACTCGACCGCCAGGGTGTCGCGCAGCCGCATGGCCTCGCGATCCATGGTCAACGAGGCAACCCCGCGGTGGGCCTTGTAAAGCAGGGTTCCGCCCGGGGTCTCGTACACGCCGCGGCTCTTCATCCCCACGAAGCGGTCTTCCACCACGTCGGCGCGGCCGACCCCGTGCTCGCCCGCGATCTTGTTCAGTTCGGCCAGCAACGCCGCGGGCGACAGTGGTTTTCCGTCGACGGCTACCGGCGTTCCTCGTTCAAAGGAGATCGCCACCTCGCGCGCTTGATCCGGGGCGCGCCGCGGATCCAC
>PMJE01000101.1 GCA_003157315.1 Myxococcales bacterium
TCCGGGCAGCCGTCCTCGTCCTGGAATCCGTCGAAGTCCTCGGGCTGGTCCGGGCACTTGTCGATGTTGTCGGGGATGCCATCGCCATCCCGGTCATTGTTGCCCGGCTCCTTGATCACCGTGACGTGCAACCTCTCGATCTCGCCGAAGTTGAGGTAGATGGCGCCGAGCGCCTCCCAGTCAGGCCCCTGGGCGGACATGCGATTGCCTTTGGGAAAGCCCAGCACGGTCCACGGGCCCATGATTCGCCCGTCGACGCGTAGCCCGGTCCAGGGGGTGAACCCGATCTTGAAACCCACCCCGGCGTGCAGGAATTCCCAGGTGTCATTGTGGTCGGAGTAGGAGGAATTGTCGTTTAACGAGCTCAAGGCGCCCATGCCGACCAAGACGAAGGGCTGGAACACATAGCTGTCCGTGAGGTTCAAGATCAGGTTGCCGCGATACCCGAAGACCCACAACGCCGACGCACCGTCGTGCGTCTTGGTTGGCGTCATGCCCACCTCTGCCTCTACCCCGATCCAGCGGTTGAAGTGCAGGCCCAGGCGGGCGCCGAAAACCCCACTCGACTTGGGCGAAATGCCCTCCCAAGAAGACGGCTCCCCCGTAGGCATCGTCGGCGGATTGGTGCTATCTATGCCTGGATAGCTTCCCAGCGAGTGTTTGGAAGTGAAGAAGTGAGCCCCGCCAAGAATGCCGAAGTCGAAACGGAACTCCGGTGTTGCCTCTTTGCTTACGACAACGTCCTTGACCTCCTTGGACTCAGTCGCCGCGCTTGCCTCGCCCATCAGCAAAAAAAGGGCGCCCAGGGCGAGCGCGCCAGTACGAAGCCATCGTTGCGGGGAAATGTTCATGGGGACAACCTCCGGCTGGTATCGCAGGGACCGACGATGTGTACGCCCTAGCCCACCGAGACAGAGGCAGCATAAGGGAATTGTTGGTTCTTGGCTAGGAGCCTGTTGAACCAGCGAGCGTCACGCGCCGCCGTGCAGCGGAAGACAAATCGAGAAGCGTCTCCCTTGGCGAGCAGCGCCCTGCACGTCGATCCAGTCGCCGTGGGCCGCTGAAACACAGTCGCGGCTAGGACGGCAGGAGCGACCGCGCGAGCGACAAGAGCTCTTCGGGACGGAAGGGTTTGGAGAGCAATCTGGCCGAACCCAGGCGCTCGACCTGCGTGCGCAAGTGATCATCGCCGAACGCGGTCACCACGATGATGGGCATGGTCAAGCCTGCGTTGCGTGCGGCCAGCGAAACCTGAAACCCCGTCATCCACGGCATGCGCACGTCNNGCGATGACCACGCGGCGACTTCTGGTCTCTTGGCTCATTAACGGTCCTCCTCCGAGTTCAGTGTGCACCCCTCACCACCTTTCGCCGGTAATCCTACAACATGGAGACGCCGTGTCCACGGCGCTTTTTGCGCTTGTAGGATCGGCCGGAATTTCCATCCCACCGCTGCTTGTCGTGAGATTCCGCTTCCCTCGCCGCCGCCTCGCATTATAGAAAACTCTGACCCTTCGGCGGTCGACCGCCAGCGCACGGCCCGGCCGTCGCTGGAAATGCGTCTCCTGGTTTCGCGCAGGAATCGCGTTCTGTGGCAGCGGGCAAACACGAACTTCATGGCATTATGGCGGTCGAGCCATGGGGCGAAACCTCAAGAACGCTCGACCCGCAGGCCGAGCCCGCGCCGCGCGACCGACTGGCCCGTCCGCGAGAGAGCCTGTCGATATATCAAATTTGGACGCCGCCGAGGCTTCGGCTCGATCCTGGCTCGCGCCACTCTGTGCCTCTGTCGCGTTGCTGGCTCTCTATGTTGCTACCTTGGCTCCTACGGTAGTTGGCGGCGACAGTGGTGAGCTGACCGCTGCGGCGGTTACCGGAGGCGTTCCCCATCCACCGGGTTATCCCGTCTTCGCCTTGCTGGCCCGGCTGTTCGCGGCCTTGCCCTTCGGCCCTTCCATCGCCTGGCGCGTGAACCTTCTGTCCTCCGTGTCCACCGCGGCAGCGGCCGGCCTGCTGTGCGCGACCGTTCAGCTGTGGACCGCAAGCGCCGCAGCGGGCGTGCTGGCCGCAGGGCTGTTTGGCACCGACCCTCTGGTCTGGCACCACGCCACCGCCGCCGAGGTGTTTGGGCTGAACGCCATGTTCGGGGCCCTCGCCCTCTTCCTGTGGTTACGCATCGAACGTGCGCCGGCGCGACGCCTGGTCTTTGCCCTGGCTTTCGCCTGCGGCCTAGGCATGGGCAACCACCACACCTTCGTGTTCATTGGAGCGCCTGTTCTTCTGCGCTCGCTTTGGGTCGCGCGACGTGAGCTGCGCGCTTCCGGGGTAGGGTTGGCCATTCTCAGCGGCTTGCTGGGTCTTCTGCCCTACGCCTATCTTGCCATCGCGTTCCGGTCGGCAGCGGCGGTGTCCTGGGGCGACCAGAGCACGTTCGACGGTCTGCTGGGCCACTTCCTGCGCCGCGACTATGGGACCTTCAGCCTGGGAAGAGCAAACAACAAGGTCGACGCTTTTGTCGAGACCGGCACTTTCTTCTCCACCCTCTATTTGATGTTGGGCGCTTCGCTGCGACGTCTGCTCGGACTGGGGCCTCTCTTGGCGGTGGCAGGGTATGCCTTGGCTTCGCGCAAGCGACCCGACCGTGCCCAAGCCCGGTTCCTGCTCGCTCTCTTGCTCGGCTACGCCTTGGTGTTTTGTGCCATGTCCAACATGTCCACGGGCAAGGCGCTCTACCGGAGCGTCCTGTCCCGCTTCTTCATCCAATCGGACCTGCTCATGGCCCTGGCTGCCGGAATCGGCTGGGCCTGGCTCTTCCGTCGGCTGGAGGCGCGCGCCGTCTCTGCTTCTGGGGCGTCGCGGCTGTCCCTGGCGGGTGCGGGCCTAGTTTTCCTGGCCGGCGCAGTCGTCAACGCCGGCGCGAGTCAGCGTGGGAACACCGTGTTTCGCGACTTCGTCTCTGCCGCCTTTGCTTCGCTGCCACGCGACGCCATCGTGGTCACCATGGGCGATCACCTGACTGGGGCGGTTTTCTACTTCCGCGAGGTCGAGAAGCTACGACCCGACGTAATCCACCTCGACCAGCAGTTGTTGGGCTTCCGCTGGTACTGCGACCGTGCGCTTCGCCGCCACCCTGATCTGGCCATCCCGGCCGGGGTGTACCTGCCGGGGGGATTCAACATCAGGCAGCTAATGAATGCCAACCGCAACCGTCCCCTGGTGGTGCTGGACCGACTGGGAA
>PMJE01000244.1 GCA_003157315.1 Myxococcales bacterium
AAACCTTGGCCGAGGGTTGCCATTCCGCCGCGCTTTTCACCACGCGCAGGAAAACCTCTTGGAGGAGATCCTCGGCCGTCGCCTTGTCCCGCACGAAACGCCGCAAGAAGTTCCACAAACGTTTCTCATGGCGTGCCACCAACTCGCCGAACGCGGCAAGGTCGCCCCTTTGGTAGGCAGCCATGAGAGCCTCATCGGTCATGGGCAAGGCGACAGTCTACAGGTGACTGCCGCCTTGCCCAAGTCCATCGACTGTTCATCAATCAATATTGCTGCCAACCCAACGGGGGCCGGGCATAGCGGGTGTGCGACACCGGGAACGGGTCGGCTGTGCGACGTAAGCTGGAATCGTCCGAACAGCACCAAGGGCCATCCACGTCGATGCCCATGGCGACCAGTCCGGCACGATCGTTGTAGCGCAGGCCCAGCAGCGCGGCCGGCTCGCTGGGATTGGCACTAACGAACTCGACCTCGCGGATGTGCGACGGAACCGCCTCGCCGAACTCGGTGCCCAGGCCAGGACGCGAGCGGCGCGGGGCGTATGCCTCGCCAGCCGCACGTTCGCTCTTGGCCTCAGCCGGCGCCCTGTCCGCCAACGGCGCCTGCGCAGATGCGCTGCTTGGTGGAGCCGGGGCCGCGCCGAGCGCATCTTCGCCAGAACCCTTGCGGCCGTAGCCATGGAAGCGAGGTTCATCGTCGAAGCGGTAGGGGACGGCGGGATAGATAGGACGCGGTGGCGGCCGGTACACACGTTCCGGGAAGATCGCCACGCCGATCACGCCGACGTTGCGCGCGCTGCCCATGCGGGCTGCGTATGAATCGGCAACCGACGAAAACCTGAAGGCCGCGGCTTGCGCCTGGGAAAGTCGCCAGCCGTCGATCTCGACCTGACCCCAGGCGGGAATCAGGTAGCCGCTCTTTCTGGCAAAGTCCCCTGGCTTGCCGTCGATGACGTCGCGGCCGTCGACCGAAACCACAGCCTCCACCCGGCGGCCAGTGTGATTGCTCACGCGGATAGTGTAGCGATCGCCCAGGTGGCCAAGCACGAAGGTCTCACCTTCGTGCCAGAAAGCCTGCGTGGGCGTGCCGTCGACCAGGACTTCGACCTGATAGCCACCCGTCTCGGGCCGCAGAGGCCGGCTTTCAGCGTTGCGGGTCGGCGCCGCGCAGGCAACGAACCCAGCCATGGCAAACGCAATGCGACCAGAGCTTACAGGACTGCAAAGGCTTCTCGTGTTCTTCTTCATGGCAACCCTCCTGCTGTCTTGAACGCAGGAGGGAAGAAAAGGATCCTCACAATCCCCGGGTGCGGGCCAGCGTGACGAGGTACAGCGCCAGATCCACAGGGTCGGACGACGTGAGGGGCAGGCCACTCACGAAGCCTGGCTTGGCCACGCGGTCGTCCACGGGCGCGGCGGGCGCCACGGCGCGCAGACGAGCCAGCGTGCGCTCCAGGTTGGAGTGGCTGGCCGGCTGCTTGTCAGCGCCCAGGAAGCGATAGTCGACCCGCCGTTCATAGATGATCGCATCTGGTTCGCCGTCGTTCCTCTGCAGCAGGAGAAAGGCCTCGCGGCTCTCCTGGGTTCGCACCGACTGCTTCTGGATCTTGCTGGTCAACATGAGGCCACCTGACAGAACAGCCTTGCCAAAATCTAGACGGCGCTCGGTAGTCTTGACCGTTTCGCTGGTGGTGGTCACCCGCACGCCACGCTGGATCAGCGACACAGCGGTCCCCGCGCAGGCGTGGGCTTCGCCCTGGCCGTCCAGGAACACCAAGGCATCGGCTTTCACTTCGATGCCCCGAACCAGCAACCGATCATCGTCGCTGGGCGCAGCCGAGGGGTCGCACGAGAACGCCGCGAAACCGAGCGACTCAAGCCCGTCCGCGAGTGCCCCGACTTGATCGACCGGGGCTGCCGCCAGCAGGACACGCGGAGGAACTCCAGCCAGGCGTCGCGAAAAGTCGGCCGGAGGCAGGTCTACAAGCTGCGCTCCTCGTGTCCGGGCCAGCGGATTTTTGGGAGCGTTTGCGATGATTAGAAGCATGGCCGTTCCTTTTCACGCCGCGGAAATCTCCAAGACCCACGAGCATCAGATAATGCATGAAGACTATACGGACCAAAGGAAAAACACAGAGACGATTCGCGAAAAATGTCATCCAACCACACTAAAACCACTGGCATAGTCGAGATGCGTAGCTACACTGATAAAAATGGACCCTGCAATGACAACCGAACTGAACGGTTGAAGGTGATTCGTTCTGCATGACGCATGAGGAGTTGATTGGAGGAACAAGCATGAGAACTTCGCGCACGTGGATCCTTGGGGTGCTAGTTGCCGCGGCAGGATACGCGGCTGGCTGCTCGTCAGACGGCACAGGGTCTGTGCCTTCCAGTGCCGGGGGCACTGGGAGCTCGACGACCACACAGGCAGCGGCGGGCTCCGGCGGCCCATCCAGCGCCGGTGGGACGACGAGCGTGGCCACTACGACGGGCGCGGCTGGAAGCAGCAGCGAAGCGACGAGCGCGGCTGGAACCACAAGTGGAACGACGAGCGTGGGTGGTAGTACGGGCGACAACGAAACGACGAGCGTGGGTGGCCGTACGGGCGGCGACGCAACGACAGGCGAGGGCGGCAGCACGGCCGCAGGAGGTAGCGCGGGCGTGGGCGGAGCGACGAGTGCGGGCGGCAGCACGGGCGCAGGTGGGAATACGGGAGCCGCTGGCAGTACGGGCGCGGGTGGAACGACAGGC
>PMJE01000579.1:0-10618 GCA_003157315.1 Myxococcales bacterium
GGAAACCCTGCGCGACACCTACCAATGGTTCAAGCAGGCCGGCAAGCTGTGATGAGCGAGCCGAAACTCTACACTTGGCTGCTTTGCGTCTGGGCTGTCGTGGCGCTGGCCATGGTTCCCTATTTGTTGCTGCGGCCCGCGCCCTACGGCCGCCACGGCCGGCCCGGCTGGGGCCCGGTGGTGAAAGCGCGCCTGGCCTGGGTGCTGATGGAGGTGCCCTCGCCGCTGCTCATGACTGTCATGTTTCTTCTCGGTGATCGGCGCGCGAATCTGGCGGCGCTGGCAGCTCTGGCACTTTGGCTCGGGCACTACGTCTACCGCACTTTCGTGTTCGCGTTTCTGCTCCCCGCGACCAGCAAACCGATGCCCCTGGTTGTGCTTGTTTCAGGTGCATTCTTCAATGTGGTCAACGCCTACCTAAATGGTCGCTGGCTCTTCGCCCTTTCGCCGGCGCGGCCCGCTGCCTGGCTGTGCGGCGCCCCTTTTCTGGTCGGCGTGGCCATGTTCGTAGCGGGGTTTGTGGTCCATGTGCTGGCGGATCGCGAGCTGCGCCGCCTACGCCGACTGTCAGGCGGTGCGTACGCAGTTCCCCGTGGCCCACTCTTTCGTCTCGTGTCCTGCCCCAATTACCTCGGCGAGATGATCGAGTGGACCGGTTGGGCCATTGCCACGTTTTCCTTGCCCGGTCTGGTCTTTGCCCTGTGGACCGCCGCCAATCTGGTTCCGCGCGCGCTCAAGCACCACGCCTGGTATCGCGCCACCTTTGCCGACTATCCATCGGCGCGGAAAGCGATCATTCCCTTGGTACTGTAAAGATGTTCGATCGTTGAGATGGGAACCCTGAGAGGGTTCCCATGCCCTCCCACGATGGTGCGTCGCCGGCGAAGCCGGCGAGCTCCCCACGCGACTAGCGCAGATGGCGGCCGGTGGTGGCGGGCATGACCTTGCCGAATTTTACGCCCTTGGTGCTGACCAAGTTCTCGCCCATTGAGAGGATTTCGCTGGCCCCGCCGCGCAGGATCAGGACTTCCAAGCAGTTGTGCGGGTCGAGGTGCACATGCAGCGCCGACACCACGGCGCCATGGTGCTCGTGCTGAATGTGGGTGAGTTTCTGCGCCAGGCTTGACGAGTCGTGGTCGTACACCAGCATCACCACTGCGACCCGTTCCGTACTGTCCTTGCCGTGCTCGGTCCACTCTTGTTGCACCATCTGTTCGCGAATCAGATCGCGGATGGCTTCGGAACGGTTGGCATAGCCCCGCCGTTTGATCAGCCGGTCGAATTGGGACAGCAGCGAGTCCTCAATCGAGATTCCGACACGTTCGAGCATGGGTTCTCCTCAATGAGATCGCACCGTACTGCGCGTCCCGCGATCGGGCAAGTACGGCGAGAACAGTCCGGCTATTTCGGCCGCTCTGGCCGAGGCGAAAGGCCAGCTGCCTTAACGATGCCGGGAACCGCGTCTTCACTGGCCACAGCCATGATGTGAATGCCATGCACCCCGGGCACGCGTTTGAGCTGCTCGATCACCTCGACGCAGATCCTGATTCCCTCCGCTTTCGCATCCGCGGCCCGCTCCATCCTTTGTACCAGATCGTCAGGAAGTCGCATGCCCGGAACCTCGCGCATCCGTCGCGCCATCTCGACCGACTTGATGGGCAGCACGCTGGCCAGGAAGTGCGCCTTTTCATGCAGCCCCTGCTCCCTGACCTTGTCCATCCAGGCAATGAATCGCGGCAGCTCGTAGATCGCCTGGGTCTGGATGAAGTCGGCACCCGCCCGGATCTTCTTGGCCAAGGTGATCATGTGGAGTTCCAACGGATCAGCGAACGGGTGGGCCACCGTGCCGATGTAGAGCGGCACGTCCCCCGAGATGGTCTCGCCACTTTCGACCCGGTGATCGTCGCGCAGGGTCTTGATCATCTGAATCAGCTGGATCGGGTCGACGTCGTAGGCGCCCGCCGCAGTCGGATGGTTGCCCAGACGCTGGTGGTCACCGGCCAGGCAGAGCACGTTGCGAATCCCGAGCGCGGCGGCTCCCAGAATATCGCTTTGTAGCGCCAGACGATTGCGGTCTCGTACCACCATCTGCAGCACGGGCTCTGCACCGGTCTGCATGAGCAGCAGGCATCCGGCCAAGCTCGACATGCGCACCACCGCCGCCTGGTTGTCGGTTACGTTGATGGCGTCGCACGACGACTTGAGCAGCTCGCCCTTCTTGCGCATGCCGTCCGGCAGACTCCCCTTGGGAGGGCCGGCTTCGCCGGTCACGGCGAACTTGCCACTTTCCAGTATCTCTTGCAGACGGCTACCAGATTTCACGATGGCCTTTCTAAATTGGCTGTGTAGATGACGCCTTCTTACCTCATCGCCCTCTCACTATTCCAGGAATCAGTCGAGAAAGAGGGTGACGAATAGCCGGAGAGTAAGCGGATAGGCGGGCGTGTAGTCGACATCCTGGCAGCCGTAGAAGATCCCGTTGGCCGGACGACCAGACGGATTCGGGGCCAGGCGCCCGCTGCGGCCGCAAGAGAAGCCGGTCGGGATCTGCGTGCCCACCGCCGGCTCGTTGGGCAGGCGGCTGGTGGTTGCGAATTGCGCCGAGCGAAACGTCTGGTCGAGAAAGTTCTCCACGTCGAAGGCAACATCGAACCAGCGGCGGCGGTAGCCGAGGTGCAGATCCACCTCGGTGAATCCGGGCGCAACCAGGGCGCCGTCGTCGGTGGCCGGCCGATCGCCGATGCCGAAGAAGCGCAGGCCGGCGCGGGCCACGCCCCGTCCCAGCGCATGGCGCGCCGACAAGCCGCCGGCCCAGGTGGTCTTCGGAGCCAAGGCCAATCCGCCGCCGTTCTCGCTGTCTTTGCTGAACTGCGAATGGGTGTAGGTCAGGTCCAGATCCGCGGCCAGCCAGGACGTGAACTCGTAGCGGGTCTCGAACTCGACGCCCCGGCGAGTGGTGGCGCCGCTCACCGCGGTGGTGCCATTGTCCCCGTCCCATACGGTTTCGTTGTCGAGATCGAGTTGCCAGAGGGCAGCCGCCAGATCCCAGCGCCCCCACAGGCGCGCGCGCGTGCCGATCTCTTCGCCCACGGCGCGGGTAAGCGGCGTGACCGGACATTGCGCGAAAACTCCGCGCACGTCGTTGGAATGAAAGCCATGACCATAGTTCAGGTAGAAATCCAGGGTGGCCTTTGGGCGATCGATGGGGGTCACCGCCAGGCTGGTCTTGGGACTCCACTGATGGGCCGCCCCGACACCGCCGTTGTCCAAATGGCTGTCGACCGCAAACGACAACAGGTCAACTCGACCGCCGAGGTCAAGTCGCAGCCACTTGCTGGGGGTGACTTCCTCGTTGATGAAGGCTGCCACGAAACTTTCGTGGACGTCGTCGTTGCGGATGGCCGTGAGTTGCTGGCGCCGGGCCGTGTGCCACAGTTCCACATGGATGTCGTCGTTACGGGTCTCGCCGCCGATGGTGGTGTCGAACACCACCGCACCCAGGTGGTGCACGACGCGATAGCTGACTCTGCCGCCGTAGATGACCCGGCGATCGATCTGTTCGATCTCGTCGCCGTTGACTGGATCGTCGAGCAAAAGGGTGAAATCGGAGAACAGATTGAAGCGGTAGCTGGCGGCGTAGGCCAAGGCGCGCAGCTCGCTCGATTCCGTGGGGCGCAAGCGCAGAGCCGCGAAGACCTGATGGCGGGCGGTGTTGCCGCCCTCGCTCGGATCGAGGGAGCCGAAACGGTCGACGAGTCCCTGCTCGACCGCGCGGGTGGGCATCTGGCCCGAGCCGTTCCAGTTTCCCGCGTAGCTCATCTCGCCCACGGTGAAAGACGACGCCGAGCCGATGGGCACAGTGACCTTGTTCCACAGCTTGTATCTGTCCCAAGCGTCGGGGTGGTCGAACGGGCCGTTGCTCCGTCCGATCTCAGCGGCGAAGGTCGCCTTGACCTGATCGAACTTGGGGCTGGCGATCGCCAGGGCGCGATACCCGGCTTCGCCGTGTCCAGGCGAATCCACGAATCCCGCGCCGGCCGAGCTGTGTTCGAAATCGTCGCGTGACACCATGTTCACCGCGCCGGCTGTGGCGAAGTCTCCCAGGCCAGCGAAGTATGGTCCCTTGCTGATCTCCACCCGTTCGACGGTCTCGGGAATGATGAAATTGGTGTCGGCGTAGCCCTGGCCATGGGCGTGCGCGACCAGATTGATCGGCATGCCGTCGATAGACAGCGCCAGATCAGTGCCGTGGTCCACGTCGAATCCACGCAGAAAATACTGATTCGCCTTGCCCCCGCCCGAGTGCTGGACCATGAGCAGACCGGGTGTGACGCGCAAGATGTCCTGCACACTGGCGATAGGACGCAGATTGAAGGCGCGTTCCTGCACGGCAAAGGAAGAGGCAGCGCTGATGGGCCGCGGAGCAGTCACCACCGTCGTGCGATCCGGGGAGGACTCTTGCACGAGCTGGTCGGGCAATGCCGCCAAGGGCGCGGCGGGTGCGACCGGCGCGGGCGCAGACGAGAGGTGGAACTCGTAGGAGAATTTGACCGTGGCGGCAATGGCGACGCCGTCACGCTTGGCGGGCTCGAACTGGAACTGGCGGACTGCTTCGAGCGCCGCTTCGTCAAAGCCTTGTCCGGCCGGCGACGTCACTTTGGCGTCGAGCACGCGCCCTTCGGCGTCGAGCTGCAGTTGCAAGCCCACCGTTCCTTCTTGCCGGCGGGTCAGCGCCTCGGGCGGATAGACCGCCTTGCTGCGATTCCTGAGCACAGGCGGGGACAGAAGTTCGGCCTGGGCAGGGGAGGCAAGCCCGCCGTCCACGTCGTTGGCGGCGCGCACCCCGCACGGCGTGAGCAGCAGTGCAGTCAGCAAGATTGGCAGGCTGGACAACCAGCGTGGCACCGAGACTCGATAGCATGAATGTCAAAAGCGTGCTACGAGTTCCGTGATCGTTCGCCGGGACATGTCCCTGGCGCCAGCCGGCGTCCACTTACTTGGTGGACTGGAGAATCCAATCGAGGTAAGGCGCGCTCGCGGCAGCCAGGGGCAGGGCGATGATTTCGGGCACCTGGTAGGGATGGAGCGTGGCGATGCGATCGCGAAGCGCCGGAAACCGATCGAGCCTCGTCTTCATCAGACACAGCACCTCGGCTTCGTCGCACCGCTTGCCTTCCCACCGGTAGATGGAGCGCAGAGCGGGCAGGAGGTTTACGCAGGCGACCAGCCTCTCATCGACCAATGTGCTTGCGATGCGGCTTGCCACATCCGCGTCGGGCGCGGTCATCAACACGACGACGAAGTCAGCAGGGCAGGGCGCGGCGGGGTCAGGACTTGCCATGCCTGCATTCTAGCCTCGCTTCTCTGCGGGGGGAGATTGGTTGGCGTTAGCGCTTGAAATGCGATCGGGTTTTCTATATACGTTGTGAAACGCGTAACGTTTGGGCTGCGTACCCTCTCTGCGTCGGCAAGTGACAGAACTGATTTGTGACGGACAAGCGAAGATGAAGGACAACATGGCCGAGACTCAGGAAAGCGTCATCCGGGAGATCTGCGGACGGTTTGCCAACGACCGGACGCGGCTGATGGACATCCTGCTCGAGGCGCATCGACGGCTGGGCAGTGTGTCGGGCGAAGCGGTGGATGCCATCGCGCGGGGGGTATCGCTGCCACGGGTGGAAGTCGAGAGCGCGCTGTCGTTCTACGCGTTCTTTTCGCCCAAGCCACGCGGCAGGTTCGTGATTCGCCTGTGCAACGACATCATCGACCAGATGCACGGCGCAGACCGGGTGGGACGGGCCTTCCGCGAGGAGCTGGGGATCGATTTCGGTCAGACCACCGCCGACGGTTTCTTCACCCTTGAACACACGCCCTGCATCGGCATGTGCGACCAGGCCCCGGCTGCGCTGATCAATGACAAAGTTGTCACCAATCTTTCGAGCGACCGGGCGCGCGAACTGGTCGAGGCCCTGCGCGCAAGCGGTGACGTCGAACACCTGAAGCTCACCCTGGGCAACGGCAACAACAGTCACCCCCTGGTTCGTGCCGTGGTCAGGAACAACCTGCGCGAGCGCGGCCCGGTGATTTTCGCACCGTTGGCCCGCGGGGTGGCCTTGCGTAAGGCCCTGGCGGAAAGCGCCACCGAGGTGATCAAGAGCATCAAGGTTTCCCGTCTGCGCGGGCGCGGGGGCGCGGGCTTCCCCACCGGCATGAAGTGGGAGTTTGCGCGCGCAGCTGCCGGCGAGAAGAAAGTCGTGGTGTGCAACGCCGACGAGGGCGAGCCCGGCACCTTCAAGGATCGCGTGATCCTCACCGAGGCCGCGGACCTGGTCTTCGAGGGCATGACCATCGCCGGGTACGGCGTGGGCGCGGCCACCGGGATCGTCTACTTGCGCGGCGAATACGCCTATCTGCTCGCCTTCCTGGAAAGCCTGCTCAAGGAACGCCGCGAGGCGGGCCTGCTCGGCCGCAACATCCTGGGCAAGCAAGGGTTCGATTTCGACATCCGCATCCAACTGGGCGCGGGCGCTTACATCTGCGGGGAGGAGACCGCGCTGCTCAGCTCGTGCGAAGGCAAGCGTGGCGATCCCAAGAATCGGCCGCCTTTCCCGGCCCAGTCTGGCTACCTGGGGCGGCCCACGGTCATCAACAACGTGGAGACCTTCTGCTGCGTGGCCCGCATCCTGGAGAACGGGCCGGGCTGGTTCAGCTCGATCGGCACCAACGACAGCACGGGCACCAAGCTGTACAGCGTGTCCGGCGACTGCGATCGGCCGGGCGTCTACGAGCTGCCTTTCGGCGCCAAGGTCAGCGACCTGCTCGCCATGGTTGGCGCACAGGAGACCGCGGCGGTGCAGGTGGGCGGCGCCTCCGGGCAGATGATCGGCCCCAAGGACTTCGGCCGCACCCTGCGCTTCGACGATCTGGCCACCGGCGGCGCGGTGATGATCTTCAACCGGCAGCGTGACGTGCTCAAGGTGGCCGAGGCGTTCATGGACTTCTTCTGCGAGGAAAGCTGCGGCTACTGCACGCCCTGCCGCGTGGGCAACCGCCTGCTGCGCGAGCGCCTTGGCCAGGTGGCCGACGGCAAGGGAAGCCCGGAGGATCTCGCGTATCTGCAGAGGCTGGGCGAAACCGTGAAGGCCACCAGCCGCTGCGGCCTTGGCCAGACCTCGGCCCAGCCAGTGCTGACCACCCTGCGATCCTTCCGGTCGGAATACGAGCGACGGGTGCAGACACGCCCGGCGGATCTGCTGCCCAGCTTCGACGGCGCCGCTGCGGTGGCAGTGGCCGAGTCGCTGGCCCAGCGCCGGTCGGTTTATTTCGGGAAGTGAAAGGGACACCATGAGCGGCGAAATCACCTTCACCATCGACGGTGCGCAAGTGCGCGGCCAGGCCGGCCAGAGCATCCTGCAGGCCGCGGCGCTGTCCAACATCTATATCCCTCACCTGTGCGCCAAGCGCGGCCTCTCTCCCTGGGGAAGCTGTCGCGTGTGTACCGTGCTGGTCAACGGCCGGCCCCAGGCGGCGTGCATCCAGCCCATCGCCGATGGCATCGTGGTCGAGAACGACACCGATGCCCTGCGCGAAATGCGCCGCGAGCTGATCGAGATGCTGTTCGTCGAGGGCAANNCCTGGGCATGCTGGCGCCGCAGTATCCGTATTTCTTCCCGGTGCGCGACGTGGACGCCAGCCACCCTGACCTGTTTCTCGACCGCAACCGTTGCATCCTGTGCGCGCGCTGCGTGCGGGCCTCGCAAGAACTGGACGGCAAGCACGCCTACGGCTTCGTGGGCCGCGGCGCGCACAAGCACATCGCTGCCAACGCAGCCAACGGGCTGGCGGGCACCAACGCGGCGGTCACCGACATGGCCAGCGAAGCATGCCCGGTGGGCTCGTTGATGAAGAAGCGGGTGGGCTACGCGATTCCGATCGGACAGCGGGCGTATGACAGCAAGCCCATCGGGTCAGACATCGAGAGCGGCGCCGCGCAAGCGCAGGCAGGAGGCGCGCGATGACCGGCAAGCCCAAGATTGCCACGATTTCCCTGGCGGGCTGCTTCGGCTGCCACATGTCTTTGCTCGACATCGATGAGCGCATCCTGAAGCTGATCGAGCTGGTGGACTTCGACAAGTCGCCCGTCAACGACATTAAGGAGTTCACTGGCCGCTGCGCGGTGGGAATCATCGAGGGCGGATGCTGCAACGAAGAGAACGTGCATGTGCTGCAGAAGTACCGCCAGCACTGCGATACCCTGGTGGTGATCGGCGAGTGCGCGACCATGGGCGGCCTGCCAGCCATGCGCAACGGTGTTCCGCTGCGCGAATGCCTGGCCGAGGCGTATCTGAACGGGCCCACGGTTCACAATCCCAGCCAGAAGATCCCCAACGATCCCGAGATTCCCCTACTGCTCGACAAGGTCTATCCCTGCCACGAGGTGGTGAAGATCGACTATTTCTTGCCCGGCTGCCCGCCCTCGGCGGACACCCTGTGGGAATCGTTGGTGGCCTTGCTAACCGGCAAGCCGGTGAAATTGCCCTACGGGCTCATCAAGTACGATTGAACCGTACCAAGGAGTGTGACGTGAGCGTCATCAAACGAGTGGTCATCGAGCCCGTTACCCGCGTCGAGGGTCACGGAAAAGTCACCATCCTTCTCGACGAGGCCGGCAAGGTCGTGCAGGCCCGCTTGCACGTGGTGGAGTTTCGCGGCTTCGAGCGCTTCGTGCAGGGGCGGCTCTACTGGGAAATCCCGGTTCTCGTCCAGCGGTTGTGTGGCATCTGTCCGGTCAGCCACCACCTGGCTGCGGCCAAGGCCATGGACATCATCGTGGGCGGCGAGAAGCTGACGCCCACTGCGGAAAAGCTGCGCCGCCTGATGCACTACGGGCAGATGTATCAGTCGCACGCGCTGCACTTCTTCCACCTGGCGTCGCCCGATCTGCTGTTCGGGTTCGATGCCGATCCCGCAATTCGCAACGTAATCGGCGTGGCGGCCAAGTATCCCGAACTGGCTGTGCAGGCCGTGATGATGCGCAAGTATGGCCAGGAAATCATCAAGGCCACCGCGGGCAAGAAGATCCACGGCACTGGCGCCATCCCCGGCGGCGTGAACAAGAACCTCAGCCTGGCCGAGCGCGATGTGTTGCTCAAGGACGTGGACCAGCAGATGACGTGGGCCAAGTCGGCGGTGAAGATCGCGCGCGAGTACACCACCGCCCACCTGAAGGAACTTTTGCCCTTTGGCTCGTTCGATTCCAACCACCTGTCGCTGGTGCGCGCCGACGGCGCCATGGACCTGTATCACGGCAACCTGCGCGCGATAGACGCCCAGGGCAAGACCATCTTCGACCAGATCGACTATCAGAAGTACGTGGACCTCATCGCCGAGGACGTGCGCGACTGGTCGTACATGAAATTCCCCTTCATCAAGAAGCTGGGGCCGGAATCGGGCTGGTACCGCGTGGGCCCGCTGGCGCGCCTGAACACCGCGGATTTCATCGACACCCCGGCGGCTGAAGCCGCCCGCAAAGAGTTCCGCGCGGTCACCGGCGGCAAACCCAACAACGTCACCATGGCCTACCACTGGGCGCGCATGGTCGAGTTGCTGCACTCGATGGAGAAGATCCAGGACCTGCTCAATGACAAGGACTTGCAGGGCAGCGATCTGGTGGTCAAGGGCCAGCGTCGCGAGGAGGGCGTGGGATTGATCGAGGCGCCGCGCGGAACGCTCTTCCACCACTACCGCGTCGACAAGAACGACCAAGTGGTGATGGCCAACTTGATCGTCTCGACCACCCACAACAACGAGCCCATGAACCGCGCGGTAACCAAGGTGGCGCAGGATCACCTGTCGGGCGTCGAGATCACCGAGGGCTTGCTCAACCGCATCGAGGTCGCCATCCGGGCCTACGATCCTTGCCTGTCGTGCGCGACCCACGCCCTGGGGCAGATGGCGCTCGAAGTGAGCGTGGTGGACCCCGAGGGCAGGGTTCTCGATCAGAAGAGCCGAGGATGAACTACGTCGGGCCACACATCCTGGTCTATGGCTACGGCAATCCGGGCCGTGGCGACGATGGACTGGGGCCGGCGCTTGTGGAAGCGCTGGAACAGCTGGGCGCGACCGGCTTGGACTGCGAGTCGGACTATCAGCTTGCCATTGAGGACGCGGCCAGCCTGGCCAAGTACGACGTGGTGGTTTTCGTCGACGCCGACGCCAAGGGGCCCGCGCCGTTCTGGTTCGACCGGGTTCAGCCCAATCGCGAGCTGAGTTTTTCCAGCCACAGCGCCTCGCCCGGCCAGGTGGTGGGTTTGGCGCGCGAGATGTTCGGGGCGCAGGTGAAGGCCTACACCCTGGGCATTCGCGGCTACCACTTCGGCGAGCTGAACGAGTCGCTGTCGGAGCAGGCTCGTAGCAACCTGGCGCTTGCGCTGGCTTTTGCCCAGCGAGCCGTGCGCGAGCAGCAGTTCGATGAATACACGAGGCAGTTTGGTATCGATTCCGGTCGCGGCTGTGCCTGCGATCCCCAGCCAGAGGCCTGAGCCATGAAAAATGGAAAGTACCTGATCCTTTGTGTTGACGACGATGGCGACATCCTTGAGGCCTTGCGGCTGCGGCT
>PMJE01000579.1:10697-13211 GCA_003157315.1 Myxococcales bacterium
CAAAAGCCGGTCAACTTCGACGCCATGTTGAAGACCATCAGGGCCAAGCTCGGGCAGTAGCAAGTTTCGGTCACGGCACGCGCAGAACCTTGCGTGCAAACCACCAATAAGCCGAGAGAAGCGGATTGGCCACGCGTGTGATGATGGGGTGGTCGAGCCCAGGGAAGCACATGTTGCCGGTCAAGAAGGCGCCATCGGTCGCCTTGGGCGAGCGGTTCTTCTGCACCTGGCGGCGGTCACGCACCACCGCCGGCAAGAGACGCAGGATTTCCCCGTAGCTGGCCAGCTTCTCGCGCAGCCAACCCTGGCGGGCCGCGAACACCAGCACGGCCAGCTCAGCCCCGGCCAGGGCTGGCGCCGCCACGGCCAGTCGTGCCAGGGGCCAGTCCTTGAGCAGAACCAGCCACCGGTTGCGGTCGAGCATTGCATACTTGCGCGCCGAGAACCGCGCTGTGAACTTGTGCAGAACCCGCGACGTCGGCACCAGCACGCAGTCGTAGCCAAGCTGGCGTAAGCGAATCTGCAGATCGCAGTCCTCGTGATAGAGGAAGAGCTTCTCGTCGAAGTCTCCCGATTGCGCGAGAGCGTCCATGCGCAGCAAGAGGGCCGCTCCTGAGGCAAAAGCCACCGAGCGCGGCTCGCTGTCAGCCGGCAGGCTCTCGATGGCTTGGCGGTAGCCGCCGCAATAGCCGAAGCCGCAGAAGTGCAACTGGTTGCCCGCGGTGTTGATGAGATGGGGCTCACTGTGGAGCACGACCAGCGGTTGCGCCGCCGCGACCTCCGGTCGGGTATCCATGACGGAAAGCAGCGGCGCAAGCCAACCCGGCGTCACCTCGATGTCCTGGTTGAGCAGCAGCGCGAACGCGGCCCCGCGCTCGCGCGCCCAGCGCAGGCCGATGTTGTTCCCTTCCGCAAAGCCGGTATTTCTTGTCTGCGGCAGCACCTCGAGGCCGGGCCAGTCTTGGCCGATGCGCGACAGCTCGGCCAAGGTCCCGTCCGATGAGGCGTTGTCGACCACCACCACCGCGACGTCGTCCAGCTCGGTGTGCTGCTTGAGCGTCGCGAACAGGCCGTCGAGGTAGCGCTCGGCCTGGTAGGTGACGACGACGATCGCGAGCTTCATGTTCGCTCGTGAGGAGCGTCTGCTTTTCGAGGTGGCGGCAGCGCCGAGGTTGCGCCCATGGTCGGTCGAGCCCGGGATGCGTCCTTCTCGATCCGATCGAGCTTCTCTCGCAGGATCCCAAGTTCCTGCGTGAGCGTGATCGATCGAGCCTCGGTGCGCGACAAGGTGACTAGGGTGTGGACGTGAAACAGGGCCAGCGCGCCGGTGGCAAGGGCGAAGAAGAAATTGGAAGGCAGGGCGAAGCCCATGGCATGGGCCAAACGGGTAGTGAGGTTGGGCACCACCGCCAGCACCACCAGGGCGGCCAGTGAGAAGAAGACCCAGAGACTGCTCTGAATCGTGATGCGCTCACGCAGCACCAGGCGGAGCAGCAAGGTCGCGACCACGCAGCAGAAGGCGGCGAATAGCCAGTACTGTTCAGCTTGTTGCATGGTCTTACAAAGTGCGGGGTTCGATGCGATGCCAACTACGCGCGTAGGCCAGCAGGATCGCGGCGGTCACCTTGAGCATGTAGTAGGGCGCGTGTACGATGGAAATACTGCTGGCGCCACCCTGTCGCTCCTTCATCACCACCGGGACCTCGATCACGCGCAGCCCGGCCACCTTGGCCAGAACCAAAGCCTCGGGCTCCGGGTAGTCATGCGGGTATGACCAATTGAAGAGCCTGAGCGCGCGGCGTCCGTATACCCGATAGCCGGAAGTCGGGTCAGTGGTTTTCTCCCCGGTCACCAGCCGGAGCACCCAGCCCAGCCAGCCGCTGCCCATCCGGCGCGGCAGGGGCGACTGGAATCCCTCGCCGTGCAAAAAGCGACTGCCCACCACGATGTCGGGAGCAAGCGGCGCCTGCATGGCGGCGAGGAGTTTTCTCAGCTCAGAGGGCGGATGCTGGCCGTCACCGTCCATTTGCACGGCGCAATCGAAGCCCTCGCGCAAGGCCAGCCGCAATCCGGTCTGCACCGCGCCGCCGATGCCAAGGTTGCGGCACAGCCGGACCACGCGAGCGCCGTGCTCGCGCGCGACCTCAGCGGTCCGGTCGGTCGAGGCATCGTCGATGACCACGATTTCCGCCGAGAAACCGTCTCCCTCGGCCACGGCACGCAGCTCCGAGAGCAGCGGCGGCAGACCGCTCTCTTCATTCAGCGCGGGCACAACGATGAGGACTCGCATCCAGCGGGGCAAACCATATCACGACGTTGCGCCCGCTGTCCTTGCGTGTTCTTCCTCGGAGTTGAAGATGGGCAAGGTCAGGAAGAAACAGCTCCCTTGGCCGGGCGCGCTCTCCAGCCCAACCTGGCCACCGTGGGCCTCGGCTATGCGGCGGACGATGGAAAGGCCCAGACCAGTGCCGGCTTCCGCGCCCTTGCCCCTGGACACACGCACAAATTCCTGGA
>PMJE01000402.1 GCA_003157315.1 Myxococcales bacterium
AGGAGCTTGCCGAGATCGAAAAGGCCCGCGCTGGGGCCTCGGGACGCGAACGAGATCCCGGGGCCATTGTGTTCTCTTCAAAAGACTGATCGATTTGCGAGGGCTGAGCCGTGACCGACCACGACGAGATCATTCGCTGTCTTCTCGAAAATGGCTGCGCCCGCGTGGTGGCCGCCACAACGACCCAGACAGTGCGTGAGATTGCACGTCGGCACAATGCCCACGGAGTGGCCGCGGTTGCCTTGGGTCGCGCAGTCACCGCCGGGCTTACCCTGGCCACGCTGACCAAGGACGAAGAGCAGGTCACCTTGCAGATACTCGGCAACGGGCCGCTCGGCAGCATCACCGTGGATGCGCGCTCGTCTGGTCGGGTGCGCGCCTACTTGAAGCATCCTGGCGCGGTTCCCTGGGTTGGCGAATCTGGCCCGGGCCGTGTGTTGCTGGCGGAAGCGGTGGGAAACCAGGGTGTAGTCAGCGTGATCCGCGACCTAGGACTGGCGCAGAACTACGCCGGTCAGAGCGCGCTCGCGACCGGGGAGATCGACAGTGACGTAGAGAAATACCTCTTGACCAGTGAGCAAATCGACAGCGTGCTCCGTTGCGACACCTTGCTCGATAGTGAGGGCAGGGTCACTGCTTCAGCGGGCCTGTTGGTGCAGACGCTGCCGCAGGCGGGGGGCGAGGCGTTGGTCGAGTTCATTCGCCAGACCTTGGACGGCGAGCGACTGAACCAGACGCTGCGCGAAGCGACGGGTGGGCTGGGCGCCGAAACTCTCGCGCGCCGGATGCTGGCTCCCATGTCCGACACCCTGCAAACACTTGACTGTCGGCCGGTGACGTTTGCCTGCTCGTGCAGCCGTGCGCGTGCTGCTGCCACCCTGGAGATGCTTCACGAAGAAGACCTGCGGGAGATGATCCTTGAAGACAACCAGGCCCAGATCACCTGCAATTTCTGCGGCGAGCAGTACATCTTTTCCGAGGGCGAACTGGAAATCATTCGCCGCAAGCGCCAGCCCGCGCGGCCGGCGAGTTAGGGCCCCGTCGCTTTCACGAATTCCTCGGTCTGATTGTTGAGCGTGCCCCAGGTGGCTGTGTGCCAGCGGCTGCGATGGGCAAGGTAGAAGCCAGCGCAGTCACGCAGGTAGCGCAGGGGCATGGGCCGCTGGTCTTTGACGTCGGTCTTCTCGATCGGGTCGGCAAGCGTGTCGTAAAGCATTTCCTTGCCGGAATAGTCCACGATGTAGCGCAGATTGGCGGCGCGTAGTGAGTAGCTGCGGCCATATTCCGAGGGAATCACACGTGGGGTCCACGGGCCCTGGCGCAGGGCCATGGGCAAAAGGCTCTGCCCCTGCATGCGCGGCTCGGGCGGCAGACCCATCAGGTCGAGGATGGTGGGCGCGACGTCCACGTGACTGACGGTTGTATCGACGGTAATCTGCTTGCCAGTCAGGCCCGGCACCCACAGCACGAGAGGCACCTGCGTGACCTCGAACCAGTGGCCATAGGCGTGGCCCAGGCTACCGTGCTCGAAAAAGCCCTCGCCGTGATCTGCCAGCAAGATGACTGCAGTGTCGTCGCGCAGACCGCGCGCTGCCAGCCCATCGACCAGCGTGCCGAAACACTGATCGAGGTATTCGACTTCGCCGTCATAGAGCCCGCGCAGTTGCTGCCAGCGCGCCGGGGTCATCGGCAGTTTCCCCTTCACGATGGCGGTCAGGATGACGCCGTCAGGGCTCTTGCCAATGGCCGGGTCAAACTCGCCCTTCACATAGTGTTCGGTAATGCCCTGGTGATAGATGTAGGGGGTGTGCGGCTCGAAGGCGATTGACGACAGGAAGAAACGCCGGTTTGCCTTGCTCTGCTCGTCGGCGAATCCCAACATCATCTTGATCAGGGTAGGGCAGCCGCCGCCCCTGCCTTCCTGCGAGGGCTGGTGATATGCGGTCCACTTGGAGGCAGCTTTGAGCCGGCCCATGGCGAAAGAATTGTCGCCGTAGTAGCCGGCGGCGATCTTGTCTTCGCCCAGTAGCGCACTGATCATGGGCGTACCCGGGTTCAGCTTGGCCTTGTCGCCCAGGATTCCATTTACCCGTGGCAAGGTGCCACTTTGGATGCTGGCATGCGAGGGTGGCGATGAAGGCGAGGCGGCCTCGGTGTTGAGAAAGACTACGCCGTTCTTGCGTCCCGCCTCCGTGATGCGCGGGGTGAGTACCTTGGTCTGCTGGTAAAGCGCAAGACTGTCGGCGCGCATGGCATCGCCGATCAAGAGCACCAGATTGCGCACGGGTTTGGGGCGCGGCAGAGACGGAGCCGCGGCGAGCAGGATGCGCGGCGCGGCCCACAGCCCATCGCCGCCGTCGACGACGGCAAACTCCAGGGCCACAAGCTTGCCGGCCAGGGCTGCCAGCGGAAGCGTTTGGGGATTCCAGTGCCCCGGCGGTTGGGTTTCATCGAGCAGAATCTGCGCCGGCTGACCCTCGGGTCGTGCGGAGACGCGCAGGTGCGTGGCTGTTTGCAAGGCTGCCGTCTCCAGCACTAGGAATGACTGGCGTGGAACTTCCAGCAGCATGACATAGCGGCGGAATCCGGCGAGAGCGGCCTTGGTTTGTCCGGCCACGCTGGCTGCGACAACCGGGGACGATGCGGGCCAGGCGTCGGCCAGCTCGGGCGCCGGCCCAGCTATCACCTCGAGCGAGTGAAAGAGTGCGCCCTTTCTGGCCACTGCGATGNNGTGGCGGCTGCGGTTGCGCCGTCCCAGGGAAAGCGCAGGCTGCTCGTGGTGGAGCCCAGTGCGCGACCGATGTGATCCCGCAGCTTGCTCAGCCCTCGCCATGGGCTGGTGTATTCCTGCGTGTACTTCCTGAATCCTTCACTGCCAAAAGGAATGATCAGCCCTCGCTGAAAGAGGTGCCAGAGAGATCGGTTGGCCAACAGATCCACGCGCGGCCCGGACTCATCCAGTCGCGCCGAGGTCGGCTGCGCCGCCTTGAGCGACGCGGCCGACGACGTCTCCGCCGCGTGGGCAGGCAGAGGTGCGCGCTGACAGCTGAAGCTGGCAGCAAGAAGAAGGGCAGGGCCTATGGGAGCGCGGAGCATGCCCGCTCTTCTAGCGCATCTGGGAGGCTCAGGTGGAGGTCCTTGCGCAGTAGCGGCCGCGAAAGGGCGCCTCCCTAGTTGGTCGGCACGGTCATCGGATTGGGGAAGTTGCCCGACACGAACAGCATGGAATAGACACCGAGCGATTCCTGGAAGTACTTGTCATTCTCGACGGTGGTTGACACGGCTTCTTCCATGGCCTCCTGCCGGATGTCCGAGGTCGTGGCCCCGCCATCATTGTACACGCTGACATATGCGCACATGGCCGAGTTGACGGTGTAGGAATTGTGGCCATTGGC
>PMJE01000370.1 GCA_003157315.1 Myxococcales bacterium
GCCAGCGCGGGTCGGGTGTAGCGTTCGATCATGGTGCAGTGCCGGAGAGAAGCGTGTCCTTCTAGCGGATCAGGAAGCGCGATTCAATGAGCTGGTGGAGTTCAGCTACCGCATCCCTATCGGAATCGCGCCCAGGCCCACCATGATGGCCAACACCCCCACGGTCACGAACACGATGGCCCGGGCGGTGGCCCCGTTGAAGTAGCGCTGCGCCCCGCGTTCGCGCGCACCGCGAGGCCGGGCCAGCGCCTGGGCCACACCGCTTAGGATCAGAATGGCGCCGCTCAGCACGAAGAACTTCAGTCCTGCCTGCGCTGGGTTCATGTCTGCGCCTCGACCAGTTGTCGATGGAGCACCATGAGCCTCCGAGTTGCAGCGCCAGGCTTGCCATCACCCAATGCCAACCCATCAACCCGAGTCACGGGCAGCACGCTGCGCACCGAACTAGTCAGGAAGGCCTCATCTGCCCGCCGAAAATCGTCAGGGCTCATGAACGAGACTTCATGACACGCGATGCTATTTGCGCGTGCCAACGGATGTAAACACGGATTGACATCGAAGAAATCCCAAAGCTAGTACAATCGTGGAAAGCAGGCTACCATCAGTATCAGGCCCCTTCAGGAGGGGGTGCGCATTGAACATTCTGCGTGTCCGCTGCAGAAGTGCTGAGGAGTTCCGTAGTTTCTACAATACTGGCCAGCCCGAGGGGGGGATCTTCTGTCCGACTACCAAGCAGCTCACACCTGATGCCGAGGTAGTAGTGGAAATCGTCTGCAATGCGCTGCCCAACCGAGTCTTTATCCGTGGCACGGTGGTGTCGTGGCGACCGGCCTTGCCCCGGCTACGCGTGCGCGCAGGTGCCATGGTCAAGTTCGCAACCGAGGAAGGGGCAAAACGCGACTTCGTGCTGGAAACCATCGACGGGCATCGCAAACCAACGCCGCGGCGACGGCACACACGAATTCCCATCGGCTTGCCGGTCAAACTCCACCTAGCCAGTGAGCCCGAACCAGTAGACGCTGACCTGCGCGAAATAAGTGCCAACGGCGCCCTGGTTTGCGCACCGGTGGTCCCGCCTCTCGGCTCCGAGGTGGTTCTGGATCTGGTGCCACCTGGCGGCGTGGCGCCCATGGCCATCGCCGGACGTGTGATCTATCACGCAGGTCCGGGTCAGAGCGGTCTCCGATTTGTTTTCCGCGAGGGTGGCGGTTCGCGCCGGTTGCGAGAGCTGGTACGTCGATTCAAGATCTCGTGAAATTGGCGGTGTACGGCACAAGGTCGTTCATATCCGGACATGTGGGGATATCGACTCCGCGGCCCCGCTCACGGAAATTCCTATTACCGTCGATGGGGAAAGAGCCTGTAGTATCACTTCGCCCATGAGCCATTCGCTTTCCGCAGACTTGAAAAGGAAGAACCAGATCGCTGCTGGCGCGCTCGTCGGCGGCCGCTTCCAGATCCAAAGCTTCGTCGCTGAGGAATGCGGCAGCGAGATCTACCAGGCGCAAGATTCCGAAGGCGGCGCCTCGGTAGCCCTGCGTATCTTCAGCACGAAGGGAATGCCGCGAACCGTTGCGGAGACTGACCTTGGCAAGGCTTCCGGCGTGCCACACAAGAACCTGGCGACGCTGGTTGCTTGGGGCACCGAGGGTGATCGGGTCTACGTCGCCAGCGAGGCCACCGATGGCGCTACCCTTAGGCAGCTCATTGATGCCAGGCGTAACGACGGTGGGGTGATCGGCCTGACTCATGCCCACATCTTGTTGGGGCACGTAATCAACGCCCTGGATACAGTGCATTCGGCACTGGTCCATGGAGGCATCAACCCATCGGCAATCCGGGTCACCTCTGCCGGCCGGGTCAAGCTAACCGACTTGGGTCTCTCGCGTGCGTTGCCCGCACTGACTCGGCGGGGTGGTCCTGATGCCAACTCGCAGGGCGCCTACCTTGCGCCTGAGCTGGCGGCGGGCGAAGAGCCCTCGCCTGCGGCCGACGTGTACTCCCTCGCGGCCGTCCTGTACGAGCTGCTCACTGGCCATGCCCCAGCTTCGCCACTTTGGCCGCCCAGCCAGGTGAACTCGGCAATCCCACCCGCCGTGGATGCGGTAGTGGCGCGCGGCATGGCACCGCTGCCGGAGACGCGTTTCTCCCGGCCCAAGGAACTTTGGGAGGCGCTGGGGGCAGTCCTCGCCAACATGGCGGCGGGCGGCCCAGCCGGTCCTCGCAAGCGGCCTTCTGCGGCCCGCGTGGCCGTGGGGAAGTCGTTCAGTGTCGCCGATGCCGTGCGCCTCACCGAGGAGTACGAGCGCTGGCTCGTGCAAAAGGACAAGCTCGACTACGGCCCCTTCTCCCTGGCCCAGGTCATGGCCCAGATGGACAAGGGTATCTTCACCGGCGACGACATCATCGTGGATGTGGACTCCGGCGACCGGCAGAAGATTCGCGAACATCCGCAACTGGTTGAGTTCACTCGTGCGACCGAACGCCGGTTCGAGGTGCAGCGACGAGCCCAGGCCGAGCGGGCCCACGAACATGTGGAGCGCAAGAAGGGCCGCTGGACGATCTTCATCATTGGCACGGCGGTCGTCGCGCTGGCCGCGGGCCTGGCCTGGTTCATCCACCAGCGAGCGGCCGCCAAGGACGACGTCCTCGCCTCGCGCGTGAGCGAAGCCGACGTGGATGCCTTCCTCAAGGATGTCAAGATCTCGTTCCCGGCACACAAGCGGCCGGGAGGCCCAAGACACGGCGGACCCGGCGCCGGCCCAGGGGGCGTGGCCGGCCGTGCAGAAGATTTCAACAACAACATGGAACTCGGCGACGTGAGCCAAGGGGGTGGTGATGCCATCCTGGACGAGGGCACGATCGACAGAGTCATGCACGCCAACTACCGCCGACTGGTTCCCTGCATCATGGGTAGGGGCGTGCCGATGATCGAGGTCGACTTCGTGGTCCAGCCCACTGGACGGGTCAAGGCGGTGCGGGTCAATGGTCAGAGCAAGGGGCCGCTTCCGATGTGCATCTTGAATCAGATGCAAGCCTTCGGCTTTCCCGCCTACAAAGGCAAGAACACCATTGCAAGCTGGTCCATGTCGATCCGGTAGTTCCTATTTCGCGAAGCCAGCGACGCGCTCTTTGCCGGGCTTGGCTGCCAGCACACGCAGGCCCAACACCAGGTCGTAGGTGAACCAGAAATGCTCATCCCTGACCGTGTGCAGGCACAAAACTTTGTCGCGTAGCTCGACTCGGACGACCTTGTTCACCGGCATCACGTCGCCGGGTGCAGCCACCAGGAAAATGGCTTCGCGCTCCTCGGGAAGCGTGAATGTGTCTTGACTGGCCGCGATGCCCTCGGCCGAAAGTGCAGCGCTGATGGAGTCTTTGGTCATTGGTAGAGTCTACAACGAGCGCAGCCCTTCTAGGGTACGCGCAATGGCGTCAGGCAAATCGCCCGCCATGAGATTATGNNCCGGCAGTGCCCAGGGCCGAATTGGCGGTCGGGTTGATGTGGGCGGTTCCGTCGGGTGTCGCGACTATCGTGCGCGCGCCCTTGAGGACCACCACGGCGTGTGAGCGCTGCGCCAGTCGGCGNNGCGGGACGAAGACGCAACCCCAGCCGCATCCTCGGCCAGGAGGTTCAAGGCATCGGCGTCAACCACCATCGGGATGGGCAACTCGGCCACCAACCGGCGCACTAAGGCCGCCGTTCCAGGCCCAGTGGGAATGCCCGGCCCCAACGCCGCTGCTTTCATTCGACCCGCCAGGGCCAGTATGCGGGCGTAGCTCGCCTCATCGGCATCGTCGCCGTCGGCGTAGCAAGCGGTCATCTCAGCCACCACCTTGGCGTCGAGCGCGGCCTGCCCGGCCGCCGTCGTGGCCACGGTGGCGAGGCCCGCGCCGGTGCGCATGGCTGCCCGCGCCGCCAGCAGCGCCGCACCTGTCTTGCCAGCCGACCCGGCAATGACCAGAACGTGACCAGCGGTGCCCTTGTGGCCCCCTGGACCCTTGCGAGGCAACGTCCGAGCTACACCTTCGCCTTCCAGCCAGTAGCACAGTGGCCCTTCGGCCTGGGCAGCTTCCGCGGCCGCTTCAAGCGGGACGCCCAAGTCCACGACCTCGACCCGCCCAACCGGCGCGTCGGGATCGAGCACCAGCCCAAGCTTGCGGCAGGCCATGGTGGCCGTCACATGAGCGGCAAACGCGACCCCGCGCACGAAGCCGGTGTCCGCATCCAGTCCCGAGGGAATGTCGACCGCCACGCGCAGGGCATCGACCGCATTCATGGCGCGGATCGCGGCCGCGGCCGGGCCGGTCACCTCGGAGCGCAAGCCAGTGCCAAACACGGCATCGACGATCACGTCCGCCCCGGCCAGATATGCGCGCCAGGTGGTGGCATCCTCTTCAAACGAAGCGTCGCGCACCAATGCACCGGGCAGGGCTTCGAACGCGCGGGCGAAAACCGCGGCATCGCCCACCATTTTCTCGCGTGGCATGGCCAGGAAGACCTGCACCTGCGCACCCCGGTCGAGCAGGTGACGAGCCAGCACAAAGCCATCGCCGCCATTCTGGCCGGAGCCACACACCACGCGTACATCCAGGCCAGGCAGATGGGGCCTGGCGCGGGCAATGATCTCCGCTACCCCACGGCCCGCATTCTCCATCAGAACCAGGCCCGGCAGCCCGAGCTTGTCAATGGCAGCGCGGTCGACCGCTTTCATCTGATCTGCGGAGAGAACTAGTGGCAAGAGATTCTCCTACTTCACGCCGCCCGCGCCGGCTGCGATGGCCGCGCGCATGTCGGCCACGGCGCGTTCCATGCCGACCAGCACAGCGCGCGCGATGATGCTGTGCCCGATGTTCAGCTCCTCGAGGAACGGCAACGCCGCCACAGCACCGACGTTAATGTAGTCAAGGCCGTGCCCAGCGGCCAGGCGCAGCCCGGCGTCGGCTACAGTTCGCCCCGCCTTCTCCAGTCGGGCCAACTCGCGGCGTGCGGACACACTGTTGCCCGCGGCGTGGCAGTAGTAGCCCGTGTGTAGCTCGGCGCACACGGCGCCGAGATCGGCGCTGGTCCGTGCTGCCTCCTCCTCGGGGTCGATGAACAAGCTGACCCCGATGCCCGCGTCGCGCAGGGTGCGCACCGCAAGGCCGATGACGTCACCCTGTCCGCGCAGATCGAGACCGCCTTCCGTGGTTCGTTCCAGCCGCTTCTCGGGCACCAATGTGCAGAAGTCGGGCTTGATTTCAAGGGCGATGTCCACGATCGATGGCACCGCTGCCATCTCCAGATTGAGCACGCCACGCACCGTCTGGCGCAACAAGCGCACATCACGTTCCTGGATGTGGCGCCGGTCCTCACGTAAATGCGCGGTGATGCCGTCAGCGCCGGCCANNTGGCGCAAAGTCGCGACGTGGTCAACGTTGACGTGCAGGCGAATCATGGTGCGATTGCCTTCTGCATGGTTGCTACGATCTCCTCGGCGTAGGCGCGAATCATGTTCTCGTCAGTCCCTTCGATCATCACCCGCGCCTTGGGCTCGGTGCCCGAGTAGCGTACCAGCACGCGGCCGTCTTGCCCCAGGGCACTCTCCACCCGGCGGATGACCGTCTGGACTGCGGGCAACTCGTCGAGCGGCGTCTTGCGCGCGACCTTGAAGTTGATGAGGACTTGCGGATAGCGGGTCATGATCGAAGCCAGCTCGGACAGCGGGCGCTCTTCCTCGACCATGACCGACAGGACCTGCAAGGCGGCCAGCAGACCGTCACCCGTGGTCGCTTCTTCGAGAAAGATGATGTGTCCCGACTGTTCGCCGCCAAAGATGAACCCCTTCTCGCGCATGGCTTCGACGACGTAGCGATCGCCGACCGCGGCGCGCAGCAGCTTGCCCCCCCGCGCGGCCAGCGCCCGCTCCAGGCCCAGGTTCGACATGGCGGTGGCCACCACGGTATTTCCTGGCAGCGCCCCGCGCGCCAGCAGCCGCGTGCCCAGAATGGCCATGATTGGGTCGCCGTCGACGATCTCGCCGCGTTCGTCGGCTAGGATCACCCGATCCGCGTCCCCGTCGAGCGCGACCCCGATCGCCGAGCGGGTGCGGCGCACCTCGGCCGCCACCTTCTCAGGATGCAGGGCACCGCAGCCGTCATTGATGTTGCGCCCGTTCGGTTCGGCGGACAGCACGGTCACGTCGGCGCCCAGTTCGCTGAACACCTGTGGCGCCACCGTGTACGCGGCGCCGTTGGCACAGTCGACCACCACGCGCACCCCGTCGAGGGTGCGCGCCTTGGGGAAACTGTGCTTGAGAAACTGTACGTAGCGCCCTTCCGCATCGTCGATGCGGATGGCCTTGCCAATCTTGGGCTCGGGGCCGGGCGTGGGCGCTTCTGGGTCGGCCATGCGCCGTTCGATGTCCGCCTCGACGTCGTCGGGCAGCTTGAAACCGTCGGAGGCGAAGATCTTGATGCCGTTGTCTTGATAGGGATTGTGCGAAGCACTGATCACCACGCCTGCGTCGGCCCGCATGCTGGAAGTGATGAACGCGATGGCTGGCGTGGGCAAGGGCCCCACCAGCATGACATCGGCGCCCGCCGAGACGATCCCGGCCTCCAGGGCGCTTTCGATCATGTAGCCGGAAAGGCGGGTGTCCTTGCCGATGACGACGCGGCAGCGCCGGCCGCCCTTACGAAACCGTTCGGCCACCGCGCGCCCGAGGGCCAGCGCGATCTCCGCGGTCATCGGGTACTGGTTCGCGACACCCCGGATCCCATCGGTGCCAAAGAGTCTTCGGGTTTCGTCTGTCTTGCTCATGCGAAGGGTCCTATTGTAGTACGGTTTCACCCGCGCACGCGATGGCTTCGGCCACGCGAACCACGTCGCGCATGGCCGCGACATCGTGAACCCGCACCGCGTCCGCGCCGTTCATGATCGCCACGGCCACGGCTGCGGCTGTGCCGAAGACCCGCTCAGTCGGCGGCTTGCCGGTCAAATCGCCGACGAAGCGCTTGCGTGACACGCCCACCATGATGGGCACGCCCAAGTGCGCGCGCACGTGAGCGAGATGCTTGAGCAGGGCCAGGTTGTGGGGCAGATGCTTGCCAAACCCGATGCCCGGGTCGGCCCATACCTCGCCACACCCGGCGGCCTGCGCCGCGGCCACACGGCCGGCCAGTTCGCTCGACACTTCGTCGACCACATTGTCGAAATGGACGTGGGCCTGCATGTCGGCGGGCTGGCCGCGCAGATGCCCGACCACCATGGCGGCCTGCCCCGCCGCAGCCACGTGCAGGATTTCCGGATCGAGGAGTCCCCCAGACACGTCGTTCACCGCAGTTGCGCCCGCGGCCAGAGCCGCGCGCGCGGTGGCGGCCTTGTAGGTGTCGACCGACAGCCGGATGGTTCCCGCCAGGCGCGCCGACAGCTCGCGAATCACCGGCGCCACGCGCGCAATCTCCTCGGCCTGGGAAACCGGCAGCGAGCCCGGCCGCGTGGATTCGCCGCCCACGTCCAGCCAATCCGCTCCCTGCGCCACCAAGGCCAGACCCGCGGCCACCGCGTCGCCAACCGAACGGAATTGTCCCCCATCCGAGAAAGAATCGGGGGTCAAATTGAGAACGCCGACAATCCGCGTGGCCATCGGAGTCGAGGCTGTCCCCCCCTACTCTGCTATGCCTTTTCGGGGTCAGGCAACGGTCGCGGGAACAGCCCGGGCCGAGCTTGCTTCTGCTCGCCACCGTCCTTGCCCGCTACCGGAAGCGAAGCCGCGCGAGCCCGGTCCAGCTTGCCGCCCGCAAACAGGACGTCGATCTCGGCGCCGTCCAGGGTTTCGTACTCGAGCAGGGCCTCGGCCAGCACGTTCAGCTTGTCCAGATTGCCCGTGATCACCTGTTTGGCACGTTCGAGGTTCGCGGTGACAATCCGGCGCACTTCCGCGTCGATGTCCACCGCGGTCTGCTCGCTGTATTCCTTGTGCTCGGCGAAGTCGCGGCCCAGGAACACCATCTCTTCGTTGCGCCCGAAGTGCAGCGGCCCGATCTTCTCCGACATGCCCCACTCGCAGACCATCTTGTGCGCCAGATCGGTGGCCATGAGGATGTCGTTGGAAGCGCCGGTCGTGATCTGCCCGAAGACCAGTTCCTCGACCACGCGGCCACCCATGGCCACCGCGATCTGGTCGTTGGCCGACTCACGCGACAGGTTGAGCCGGTCTTCCAAAGGCAGCTGCTGGGTCAGACCCAAGGCTCGGCCACGCGGAATGATGGTCACCTTGTGAATCGGGTCGCAGCCCTTCATCATCTTGCCGACCAGCGCGTGGCCCGCCTCGTGAAAAGCGGTGATCCGCTTGTCCTGGTCGCTGATGATCATCGATCGACGCTCAGGTCCCATCAGGACCTTGTCTTTCGCCATTTCAAAGTCGTGGCGGTCGAGCTGATCCTTGTCCTCGCGCGCGGCCAGCAAAGCCGCCTCGTTGACCAGATTCTCCAGATCCGCGCCCGAGAACCCGGGCGTACCGCGCGCCACCACTTCGAGATCCACGTTGGTCCCAAGCGGCATCTTCTTGGTGTGAACCTTGAGAATGCCGAGGCGCCCCTTGACGTCCGGCCGGGGAACCACGATACGCCGGTCAAAGCGCCCGGGCCGCAGCAGAGCCGGGTCCAGCACATCGGGCCGGTTGGTGGCCGCGATGAGGATGACGCCCTCGTTGNNCTCGTCGTGGCCGCCGCCCAGCCCAGCCCCGCGGTGTCGTCCCACGGCATCGATCTCGTCGATGAACACGATACAGGGCGCGTTCTTCTTGCCTTGCTCGAACAGGTCGCGCACCCGGCTGGCGCCCACGCCCACGAACNNCATCTCGACGAAGTCGGAGCCGGAAATCGAGAAGAACGGCACACCTGCCTCGCCCGCGATGGCGCGCGCGAGCAGGGTCTTGCCCGTGCCGGGTGGCCCCATCATGAGCACGCCCTTGGGAATGCGGCCGCCCAGGCGGGTGAACTTCTTGGGGTCTTTCAGGAAAGCGATGATCTCCTCGACCTCGTCCTTGGCCTCTTCGATGCCGGCCACGTCGGCGAAGGTGATCTTCTTCTGGTTCTCGGACAGAAGACGCGCCTTGGACTTGCCGAAACTCATGGCCTTGCCGCCGCCCATCTGGAGCTGGCGCATGAAGAGCAGGAAGACCACCGCGACCACGATGATGGGCAGCCAGGTGATCAACATCTGCTGCCAGAACCCGCCCTCGGCCTCGCGCGAGATCTCGTAGGGAAGGTTGGCCCGGTTGAGCTTCTCCAGCGTCTGCTCGCCGATGAAGCCGGTGGTGACGAACTGCTCGTCGCCCTTCTTCAGCGTTCCGCGAAACTCCGCATTGTTGCCGTTCATCCGGATCTGCAGCGGGGCGGACTTGAAGTCGCCCGGCGACTTCTCGACCTTCTGGATGAACTCGGAGAACGCCAGCTTCTGCTCCGCGGCCCGCGGATTGATGAGCTGCCACACCAAGAAGAAGGTGAAAAGCAGCATTGCCCATACGAGGATGGTCTTGTGGCTATGACGCACGCGCAGTCCTCTGATAATTTCTACTATCTGATCAGAATATTGACCGCAAAAAACGCGGCGTCAACGAGAGTTGCCGTCGGCAACGCTGTCAGTCGGTACGCACAGCGAGCCAGTGCTCGCTGCCCGCTTGCGGACGTCCCACCTCGGAGGGCCGGAGACCAGCGACAAACAGGATGGTTCCGTCGGCGGCAACCAGCACGGGTAGCTCGGGCCGCTGATCGCGAGGGATCTTTGCGTCGACCAGCAGGTCGGACACTTTCCGACTGCCGCGTCCTCCCCGCGGGCGCATGCGATCCCCTGGGCGCCGGGCCCGCACCTGCAAAGGCCGCCCGATCCGAGCGGCGTCAAAGATCGCAGCGTCGGTCGGCGGAACCGCGGGGTGCTTCCCCTCTTCCAGCTTGAGCGCGCGCCCCTCGCTTTTTCCCGGCAGGCGGTAGGTCCCCGGGCCCTCTACCACGACCGAGTCGGGCGAGCCCGAGCGCAGGGAAGAGTCTTGGCGCAGGCCCGCGCGCGGTCGGAAACGGACGTTTCCGTAGCTCACCACCACCTCACCATCGCGGACGGAAACCCGCCGCGTCCCCTGCCCTTGCATCGCCATCCGTTGGATCAGCGCAGCCGAACGCCGCGAAACCGAGGTGATATCGAGCGCGCTGGGGGCCGGCGCCCGCTTGGCGATGGCGCGTGCATCTTGTGCAAGCGACAGCAGCGCATCGACAATGCGAGGGTTTTCGCGGCAAAGCATGGGCAGCAGATCGAGACGAATCCGAACCCGCGTGTAGTGCCGGTTGGCATTCGATGGGTCCTCGATGAACGGGATGCGCCGCTTGCTGAGAAACGCGATGATGCCTTTGCGGCGCACGTCGAGCAGCGGCCGGATGAAGATTCCGCGCTGATAGTGAATTCCGCCGAGGCCGGGGATGCTGGTGCCGCGCACGATGCGAAAGAGCACGGTTTCAGCCTGATCGTCGGCCGTGTGGCCCAGGGCGACCCGTGGGCAGCCCAGCCGAACCGCAGCTTCCTGCAAGGCAGAGAGGCGTACGTTGCGAGCGGCTTCCTGCCAAGACACATGGGCGTGGCGCGCGGCCTTGACATCGACAGCGAGAATCTCGCAGCGAACACCGATGGCCTTGCAGCGCTCGGCCACCAGGGTGGCCTCGGCTCCTGATTCGGGCCGCAAGCCATGATCCACTGTCGCCGCGATCAGCTCGATGTGCAAGCGGGGCGCAAGCTGCACCAGCGCATGCAAGAGTGCCGTCGAATCGGGACCGCCGGAGAGAGCCACCAGCAGGCGCTCGCCGCCAGCAAGCAGCGCCTGCTCGCGAATGGTTTGCAGTACCTGGGAAAGCATTTCAGGGCTTGCGCAACATCACGACATGTTCCCGTCGCGGGTGGCCGGCAAAAATCTGGCGCAGGCGATAGTCATGCGGCGGCCGGGCCTGCGACACGCGCGCCACCGGGACAAGCCGCATGCGTCGGGCTTCGTCCTCAACTGCGCACGCGGCGTCCTCGGGCGCACCCGCCACCACGCCGTCCCCGACCTGTAGGATGATGGCCGCGCCCCGACGGGCAACGCGCGCCATTTCTGACAACCAGCGCTGCCGATCGTGGCGCCAGCGCTGGACCGCCGAGCCCAACCCCTCGTCGCGCGCGCCGACCTGAACGCGATCCAGATTGTCGCGCGGCAGTCCCAGCCAGAGGAAGCGCACGTCGTGGTGTTCGGCGTAGTCGTAGGTTCCGGCGTAGGGTGGCGAGGACAGAATCAGATCGAACTTGTTGTCAGCCAGCCCATCTGAGATGGGAACCCTGGAAGGGTTCCCATCCCCTCCCGCGACGGTGCGCCGCCGGCNNACGGCACACCCCGGCCGATGCGCCTAGCTTCTGCCTCGTCGCTGCCGCGCATGAACTTCACCAGGATCGATGACAGGCAGGCACGCAGGGCACGGCCCACGTCGTCCTCCTTGGTCTCGCCGATGAGCGCACGCAAGCCGTAGAGTTCAAAGGCAACGTGGGGAAAGAACCGGTCGCTTTCCCGGCGCGCCCAACTGGGAATCTCGGGCCGCTGGCGCTTGCGCGCGCGCTCCGCCGCTGTCTCGGCGATCTGGCGCGCGTCTTCCACCAGGCGCTGGCGTCCTTCCGGCCCCAGGGTGGTCGAGCGCACTTGTGCAATGATCACAGCCAACGGGCTGGCATCGCTGCCCTTTGCCCTGCGACCTGCGGCCATGGCCTCGACCAAGACCGTGCCGCTGCCGCAGAAGGGATCCAGCACGTCCTGTCCAGGCTGCGAAAAACGCGCGATCGCGAGACGTGCTGTCGAGGGGTGCATGCGGCCCGCATAGCTGTGAAAGCCGTGGGTCAGCGCACGCGCCAGGCCGGGGTCCGGGGCCAGCATCTCGGCCAGCGCCGCCGCTGTCTCCGCGTCGCCGGCCTGTTCCACCGCGCCGCCGAAGACCGAAAACGCCTGCTTGCGTCGCTCTTGCCTCAAGATGGGAACCTTGGGAAGGTTCGTTCCGCGCTTCGGCCCCGCAACCGCCGCCACCCCCGCGCTCGCTTTGTGATCCGTCTTTCTCATCCGTTCCATCGCGATGACTCGAAGATGCCCTCGAGCAACTCAAGCGCCTGCCCCACCTCGCGCCGCTTGCCCGCCAGACGCAGCAGTTCCGCGTCGGAAGCCGGCGCAGGCCGCGAGAGGCTGGAGGGATCGGTCATGGGTAGGACGCGACTATAGCGCGAGCGTGGGGCCGGACCTACCTTTGCCGGCTAAGGCACGTACTAGCGCGAACGGCGGCGGCCAAAGAGAACGAGCAGCGAGAATGCGCTGGCCATCTCGATTGGACCGAAAAAGAATTCACGGACGGCCCTAGGCTATACAATAGGCGCCATGCGCTGTGTAGCTTTGATGGCACTTGTCCAGGTCATGAGCTGGGTTTCGCCTGCGCACGCGGCAGGTAACCAGGAGCGCGCAACGGCCGAAGCGGACAAGGACGCCGCACGAAGTGAATGGCGCCAGGGNNGCCTTCCTTTTCAACATCGCCCAAAGCTACCGGATGGGTGGCAAGTTGGTTCAGGCGCTGGACCGCTACCGCGCCTTCCTACGCAAGGCGAGTGAGGATGCCCCGAACCGCAACACTACTGAAAGGTTCATTGCGGAGATCAAGCGTAGACTTGAGGAGAAGAAAGAGGCCGCGCCCATCGCCTCTCCCGAGGCCGTGCCTGACAAGAAGCCCGCGCCCGCGCCTCCGACAACGCCAGCGCCCGCGCCAGTGGCAACGCCGGTGGAAGCACCGGCAGCCGGCCCGAGCAGCGCAGCGCCTTTGCCAGCCACCCCCATCGCCGTCCCGATCCAACCGCCGATCGACAACAGCATCAACTTGACGTCAGTGCCCGTTCCGGCTGAGCAGACCAGCATCGATCAGCCAATCTACAAGAAGTGGTGGTTCTGGACCGGCGTGGGCGTGGTTGTGGCAGCAGGCACCGTGACGGCGCTCCTGCTGACCCATCAGTCGAACAATCCTTGCAGTGGGACGAGCCTCCACTGCCTGGAGGTCCAGTAGCCATGCGGCGCGCTTTGTCGACGTTGAGCTTGCTTGCTGGCCTGGCCGCTTGTTCGAGCAAGCAGAACAACACCAAGATCGTGGTTGAGGTGTGGAGCGATCTCGCGTTTCCCAGCCAGATGGACAAGATCCGTATTGAGGCCAAGGGCACGACCCCCTCGTCTCCTGCCGACTTTCCCCTGATTAGCAAGACCGATCTGCCGGTCGTCTTGGTGCTGGTGCCGCCGGACAACCAGGGCCTGGAGTTCGAGGTCACGGCGACCGGATACCTGAAATCCAACGCCGTCGTCTCACAAGCGGCGCACCTGTCGTTTGTTTCTGGCGAGAGCCGGGTGCTGAATCTGTTCCTCAATAGCGCCTGCAAGGACGTGCCCTGCCCCACGAACCAGACCTGTTCCAGCGGGAGCTGCAAGAACGTAGATGTGGATGTGAGCGGCCTTCCGGCCTACGACCCCAATGCCCCGCTCTTGCCACCTGACGCTGGCGCGGGCGTGATCTTCGACGGAGGCCCGGATGTTGGGGCAGCAAGCGCAGGCGGAGCAGAGGTTGGTGGTGTGGATGCCAGAGCGGATGGGGCAGGCGACAACGCGGCTGACAAGCCCCTGGATATACCGGCCTCCGGGCCTGACAGCGACACGGGCGTCGGTGGAGGAGATACTGGCACTGGTGGGACGGGCGGCAGTCGGGGAGCTGACGGGGCTACGGCGTCGACGGGCGGAGCCGGTGGCGGCGGCGGAGAAGGTTCAGGCGGAAAGGCGACCGGCGGGACAACGGTCGTGACCGGTGGAGTCACGGCAGCGACCGGTGGAACGGCAGCAACTGGCGGTACAGCAGCGGCTGGTGGAGCCTCGGCAGGGACCGGTGGAGCCACGGCAGCGACCGGTGGAACCGCCGCGACTGGTGGAATCGTCGCGGCTGGCGGGACCATCGGCCAGTCTGGCGGGACGACAGCCGCAACCGGGGGGACTGGCACTGACGCCGCGAACCCTGACGCCAGGAACACCGACGTGGGGAACATCGACGCCGCGAACCCTGACGCCAGGAACACCGACGAGGGGAACATCGACGCCGCGAACATCGACATGGAGAACTCCGACCTGGCGGTGGCGAACACCGACGCGGAGAACATCGACGTGGGGCCCGCGCCCGTCAACGTGATAGACCTTGGATTGGCTGCCCCATTTGCGATTGCGGCGACGGCGGGGCTTACCAACACCAATACTGTGTCAATCACCCATATCAATGGGAACGTGGTGTTGGACCCAAATAAGACGTGTAACGGCGTGACCGTTGATAATGCGGGAGGTTTTGGACTTTGCGGAAACGCGCCTCCCACGATCAGCGGGACGGTGATCACGAACTTGTATCCGGACACAACCACTTCAACCGCAATCAAGGCCGCCTTGAATGCGGCCTTTCTCAGCATTACTCCTTTGGCCGGTCCTCCAGCCGTCGGCACACTCGGAGGGGGCACCCCTATCGCAGCTCCCACTACTTTGGGAAATGTAGCGGGGAACCCGCTGGTGCTCGGGGACAACTGGTTCACTCCTGGCGTCTACACATCCGGCACGTCGATCTTGATAACCGGGGATATCACGCTCGACGGCCAGGGCGATCCGAATGCTATCTTCATCTTCCAGTCGCACAGCACACTTACTACCGCAGCTGGCGCCCCCAGCCCCGGGGCGCACACCCGTATTCTCCTGACCAACGGCGCCAAGGCTTCCAACGTCTGGTGGCAGGTCGCCAGTTCAGCGACGATTGGATTGTACTCTGAATTCCAGGGCAACATACTGGCTGCCTTCGATATCACGATGAATACCGGCGCAACCGCATGTGGCAGATCGATGGCAGGGGCATGGGCGGGTGGTGCTGGCGCATTCGTATTTGACTCCAACGTCGTTTCGGTGCCGGG
>PMJE01000152.1:0-5489 GCA_003157315.1 Myxococcales bacterium
TCGCACCTTGTTCAATCTCCTGGGGCCGCTCACCAACCCGGCGGGAGCGCGCTATCACATGAACGGCGTGTTCGCCGCCGAGCGCTGCGAGTTCATGGCGCGTGCCCATGCACAACTGGGCTCTCTCGGCGCCCTGGTCGTGCACGGCGCCGGCGGGCTGGACGAAATCGCCCCTTCTGGATCGACCCAGGTTGCCGAGCTGCGCGAGGGAAAGGTTCGTTGCTACCAGATTCGGCCCGCGGATTTTGACCTAGCCGAACAGGATCCAGCGGGCCTGGTGGGTGGTGATGCCGCGACCAACGCGCGGCTGCTGCAGGCTGCGCTGGCCGGTGCGCCCGGGGCGATTCGGCTAGCCGCGCTCATGGAAGCCGCTGCCAGCCTGTACGTGGTGGATGCGGCATCCGATCTGCGGGCTGGCGCCCGCCAGGCAGAAGCGGCTCTCGACAGCGGCAGGGCCCGCGCCGTGGTGGATCACCTGCGCCGCTTGTCGCCCGTGCAGAAGAAAGAATGATTCTCGACGAGATTCTCGCGCAGACCCGACAGGCGGTCACCTCGGCCCGGAGCCGATTGCCGCTTGCCAAGCTGGAGGAACACGTCGTTGCTGCGCAGCCGGTTCGGGATTTCCGTGCGGCGCTTGGCAAGCCCGGGCTGGCTTGTATCGCGGAGTTCAAGCGACGCTCGCCTTCCAAGGGCTGGATCAAGCAAGACGCCGATCCGGTTGTGGTGGCGAGAGCCTATCAAGCGGCCGGGGCAGCGGCCATCTCGGTGCTGACCGATGGACCTTTCTTCGGTGGCTCGCTCGATGATCTGCGCCGGGTGCGTGCAGCAGTGGGTATTCCGGTTTTGCGCAAGGACTTCATCATCGACCCGTACCAGGTGGTCGAGGCCCGCGCGGCGGGCGCAGACGCGCTTCTGCTCATTGTGTCGGCTTTGCGCCAAGAGGATTTGGTGGAACTGCTCGCCGAGGTCAGCCGCATGGGCATGGAGGCACTGGTGGAGACTCACGACCGCCGCGAGGTTGAGCGTGCGCTGGCAGCCGGGGCGCGCGTGATCGGGGTCAACCACCGCGACTTGCGTACTTTTGACCTGGACATGACTCTGGCAAGCAGCATGCGACCCGTGGTTCCGTCGGATCGCCTGCTGGTCGCAGAGTCAGGCATCCGCACCGCAGAGGACGTGTGCAGGATGCGGCAGGCAGGTGTCGACGCTATCCTAGTAGGTGAAATCCTAATGTGCGATCCTGACCCTGGCTCGGCGTTGCGCAGGCTGTTGGGGGGCGCATGAGCTTTCTGGTCAAGATATGCGGTGTCACGCGTCCCGAGGACGCCGAGCAGGCGGCCGCTGCCGGCGCTGATCTGATCGGCCTCAATTTCTGGCGCGGATCCAAGCGGTTCGTGCAGGACGAGCAGGCGCGCGAGATCAGCGCGGCCATTCCGTCGGGGGTGCTCAGAGTGGGAGTGTTTGTCAACGCCCATCCCCTGGTGGTCACCGATACGATAGCTGAGCTGAAACTCGACCGGGTACAGCTGCACGGTGACGAGATCCCGGCGAGCTGGACCTGGCTGCCGCCCGAGCAGACCATCCGTGCCATTCGGGTTCGGGACCAGGCATCGCTCAAGGAAGCGCTGAGCTGGCAGGCCGGTCTCTTCCTCTACGACGCGTATGCCGAGGGCTACGGCGGCAGCGGCAAACGCGCGCCCTGGGATGTGGTTGCGGCGGGCGGGCGGCGGCCGTTCTTGATCGCTGGCGGCCTGAATCCCGTCAACGTCGCCGACGCAATCGCCGCAACTCGGCCGGACGGCGTCGACGTGTCATCAGGAGTTGAGTCTGCGCGCGGTATCAAGGACATGCGCAAGCTGCGCGCCTTCATCAAGCAAGCCCGGACGGCCGCGGGAAAGCTGAAATAGTGTAGCTGTCCCACCAGCCGATTCGCTTGGCCCACAAGACAACATCGATGTCTCCCGAACAACCCAAGACTTCCCCCGGTGCATCCCCCACGCAGGCGAGTGGCAACCGCTCGGCGGGAACTGCAAACTTGACCGCTACGGGCGGGCAAGGGGCGCCCGCTGGGACGGATCGGCGACAGGACGTGCGGCACGCGGCGGTCGGTGCCGGGACAAATTTTCTGGCCATCCTGGCCGGTCTGTCCGAGGCCGCCTTTCATCCCTTGGCCGCGCACCTCTTCGGCACGGCGTTCTACGGCATCTACCGCTGGGGCGTGAGTTGCGTCGAGCCCCTCCTGCGCCTGAGCCCGATGGGCACCGACAAAGGACTCCTGCGCCACATCGCATCTCATCGTGTGGCTGGCGAGACCGAGTTGGTGCAGCGCTCGCTGCGCACGGCTTTTTGGCTCACCCTGGTGGCCAGCCTGTTGCTGGCCTCGCTAGTTTTTCTCTTCGCCGGGCCGTTGGCCACCCTGCAAGGCAAGCCCGAGGTTGCCACGGCGATTCGATTCTTGGCCCCCAGCTTGCCCTGCTCCGCGCTCATCTTGGTGCTGATTTCCGCCACCATGGCCGCCAAGACCATGCGCTACAACTTGCTGGTCCGTGGGGTCGTGCAACCCTTTTCCCTGCTGTTGCTAGCCTGCTTGTTTGGCTTGCTCGCGCCCACGCTCGGTGGTCTGTGCGCTGCCCACGTTCTGGCCATGGCGCTCGCCTTGGCGCTGGCATTCTGGTCTGCCGCGCGCGTGTTTCGGGCCATGCCTTTGGCGCGAGCGCTGTGGCCGGCAGCGCGGGCCAGCGACACGGCACCGGGCTTTGCGCCGTTCTTTCACGGCGAGATGGTTCGCTTCTCGGTCTGGATCGGGATTTCGGAGTTCCTCAATTCGATCCTGCAGCGAACCGACGTCATCCTCATCGGATTCTTTGCCGGACCGGAAACTCTGGGTGTCTACGCCGGGGCCGAGGCCTTGAGTCGGATTGCCTCCAACATTCGCTACGCCTTTGATCCGGTAGCCTCGCCCGTGCTTTCCGAGGCTTTGCGCCTCAACGACATGGCACGGCTTCGCTACAACCTGCAGCTCATGACCCGCTGGACAACGATCATCACGGTTCCGCTGTTGCTGGCGATGATAGTCTTTCGCCACGAACTGCTGCGCTTCTTCCCGCAGGCCTTCGCAGCCGCAGCTCCCGCGCTGGTGATTCTGCTGATCGGGCATCTCATCAACGGAACCCTCGGCTTGACTGGTTGGGTCATCGCAATGGCAGGGCGCTCGCGCCTGGTCCTGCTTGACAATCTGGTTTCGGCCAGCTGCAACGTGGTGCTGTGCTGTCTGCTTATCCCCCGCATGGGCGTTGTGGGCGCTGCACTCTCTTCCGCCTGCTCGGTGGCCTTGCTGCTCACGCTTCTGGTGGTGGAAGTGGCTCTGCTCTTTCACGTGCATCCGTTTTCGCGCGGGTTCTTCAAGTCTCTGGCCGCGGGAGCCGTGGTCTTGCTGCTGGCGGAATTCGCTCTCGGCGCGGCTCAGCTGCCCATGTCGGTGCGCTTGATTCTTCGTGCCGTGGTCATCCTGGGCGGCTACGGGCTTATTCTCGTTGCGCTCGGGCTGGGCGTCGAGGAGCACGAGTTGGTGCGAAAGTTCTGGCGCAAGCTTTTCGGCGGTTCGCGTCGCTAGACGTTCTATCCAGCGCGAGGAACGGCGTCGGGTGGTTGCGCCGCGTTCGCCGAACGCGGCTTGAATATGTGGCCTATCCTACCAGCCGATTCGCCGGGCCCAGCCCCTCGCGCAACACCGTCACCCAGTCGTCAACCAAGCTGACCACGGTCGAGGGCGGGCCGCTCAGAGTTCCGCCGTCCAGAATCAGATCGAGTTCCGCGCCGTATTCCTGCCGGATCTCGGCGGCCGTGGTCAAAACCTGGCCGTTGTGCGATTTGGCCGTGGCGGTGAGGATGGGTCGGCCCAGCCGCCAGGTGAGCTTTTCGCACAGGGCGCTCTGCGGGATGCGGACCCCGATGGTGCGCCGGTCACCCTGCACGAAGGGCGAGGGAACACTCGCGTGGGCCAGCAGTTCGGCGCAGTAGGGACCGGGGAAGACGCGGTTGATTAGACGATAGGCTGCCTCGCTCATGCGGGTGAAGCGGGGAAGCTCGCCCACGTCGGGCAGCAAGAAGGTGAGCGGCCGGGTTGCCAGATCGAGACCTCGCATGCGTTGAATCCGTTCAATGGCCTGTTTCTGGCCAAAAGCACAGCCGAGGCCGTACAAGGTGTCGGTGGGAAACGCAATCACGCCTCCGGCCGACAGAACGCCAATCGCCTGCTGCAAAACCGCGTCGGCAGGATCTGAGGGCGATACTTCCACGATAGGTGCTCGGGGCGTAGTCATCGTGCCGGTATAGTGGCAGGTGGGCGGCGCGCACGCAAAGGCTTGCTGGCATGGCCAGACGCGCGCCAGATCGGTAGACTGCCTGGGATGATCGCGCCCGTCTGCGCCCTCTTGCTCGCCCTCGCCACGGGCCTGCCCCAGCGCGCTCCGTCGTCTGAAGCGGAACCGGCCTACCGTGTTTCCGTTCGCATTGTTGGGCCGGTGGCCCTGGTCGAGGTGGAACGCGAGGTGTCCATCGGGGCTGAGCGGGCACCAAGCCACGACACAGCAGTCGACCTCGACTTGCCCGAGGGTGCGGTCCTGGTCGACTGGGAGGCGCGCAGCGCCGGCCGTATGGTCAAACTTGCTGCCACAGCCCTCGCCACGGCCCGTGCCGAATACGCGCGTGTGTTGTCGTCGCATCAACTCGCGCCCGTCTCGGCGTCGCCCGACGAGGCCGCCCGGATCCGCGTGCATCTGGCGCCGCTGACTGCCCCTGGGCGCGTGATGTTGCGCTATCGCTACACCGCACCCGCGGCTTGTGCCGACGGTCGCTTCGTTGTACGCCTGCCCGCCAGCTTGGAGGAGAATCCGACGGCGGCTCAGGTGACGGTCAGGTTCGACGATCTGCCGGCGCAAGCCAGACTATTCGAAGCGAGCGTCGCGGGCGCGCCGGTTCGCATCCGATCCAACGGGCGCGCTTTTGCGGTGCACATGACGGCGCCCTTGCGGGCTGCCTGGGAGGTGAGCTACACCCTGCGCGAGCAGGCAGCGGCGTGGCCGGGCCAATTGCTGGCGGCGCGAGCACGCCGGCGCGCGATGGACAAGTTGCGCGCGGCCGAAGTGCTGGCGGTCGGCCTGTGTCGGCCGCAAGGCCCGCCCAGTCGCGTGGGGAGCCCGCCGGCTCTGCCGGCGGCGCACCATCGCGGGANNTCATCGATCGCTCCCGCAGCGTCGCTACCGGCGGCATGTCCGGCCAGCGCGCCTTGGCGCGGGCCCTGCTTGAGGCGCTTCCTCCCACCCAGCGATTCAACCTCATGCTTTTTGCGCGGACGGCGGCGCAGGTCTTTCCCATCGCACGGGTCGCCACAGGCGAGGCGCTGGACGCGCTGGCCGCGGCGGCCGACCCAAACCTGCTGGAGAACGGCACCGACCTAGTGGCGGCGCTCCGCCGCGCCTCCGACTGGG
>PMJE01000152.1:5517-10867 GCA_003157315.1 Myxococcales bacterium
AGTGACGGGCTTTCCCGTGGGTCTCGTTTGCTGGTGATCATCACCGACGGAGCTTTGCCCGAGTCGCAGACCGCAGAGCTGCTCGCTGGCGCACTCGCGCCGGTGGCTCCGGGCGCCGGACTACGCGTGCTGGTCTTGCTCATGCGTCCGGCAGCCGACGACCCTGNNTTCGGCGGAGTCGTGCGCGTGCTGACGGCCGAGGACCCGCGTGGGGTGGCGCGATCCGCGCTGGCGGCACTGGCGCAGGGGGGAGATCTGCTCAACCTGCGCACCCAGGGGCGTCGGGAATTGGCCGCTGATGTGGCTCCCGGGGCCGGCTTGGTCAAGGGGCTGACCTTGCCGCTTGGCCAGGGTTCTCGTGTCCAGGTGGCGGCTGAGTATGCAGGCACCACGGTCCGGGCCAGCGCGTCTGCCGCAAGCGTCCCGATCGATTGGTTGCAACCACTGGTCGACGCCCAGCCCGCGAAGGCCTGGGCAGGCTCGCTACCCGGAGTCGCGGTCTACGCCGAGGCAGTCGTGCCGCGCCCACAGACGTCCGCGGACGGCGTGGTGCGTGGACAGATGGACNNGATGGACCCGCTGGTGCTGCGCAACGCGCTTGCGCTGGCCTTCTTGCCGCGCGCGCGGGCCTGCTATGTTTCGCGGCGAGTAGCCAATAGCGCCGATTTGGCCCTGCGCGGTCGGCTCCGGCTGGAACTTCACCTCGAACGGGGCGAGCTTGAGGACGCGATCATCAGCCGGTCCAGCCTGGACCGACCTGAGATCGAGCGTTGCGTGCGGGAAGCTGCCTTCCAAGTGGAATACCCCCGCCCCATGTTTCGTGATGCGCCGACGGTGGCTGCGGTCAACCTGGTCTTTCGGCCGCGCACGCCCGAGGAGAACCCCCGCGATGCCTCCATGTTCGACCGGCAGATCGATCTGATCTTGGGACCAGTCAGCTTCGACCCGCAGAAGCTGCTTGACAGTGAGGGGTCGGAGAGCGGTGCGGCAGAGAAAGCCCGAGGCGACTGAGTCAACTTGACCTGGCCCCCAGCGCCGACTATAAAGCCACGTTCTTTCAAGAGGTTTGTAAATCATGTCGCTGAAAATGGGCTTGATCGGCCGCAAGTTGGGGATGACCCGTGTGTTCCACGATGACGGAACATCTCTGGGCTGCACCGCGCTCGAAATTGGGCCCTGCGTGGTCACAGCTCAACGGACGCTGGACAAGCACGGGTACGCGGCGCTGCAGCTCGGATTCGAGCAACGCTCGTTGCGCCACCTGCGCCGCTCGGAGGCCAAGCTCTTCGAGAAGCTGAAGATCGAGCGGACTCCCGCGGTACTGCGCGAAGTTCGCCTGGAGGCGAGCGATGTGGCCAAGTTCGACGTGGGCAAGGTGCTGAAGGCCGACGAGGTCTTCAAGTCGGGCGACGTCGTCGACGTGGCGGGAATCACCAAGGGCAAGGGCTACCAGGGCGTCATGAAGATGCACAAGATGGCGGGCTCGGTGAACGGCCACGGATCGCATGAGTTCTTCCGTCACGGTGGCTCCATCGGTTGTCGCCTCACCCCCGGCCGCGTACACAAGGGCAAGCGGATGTCCCAGCACATGGGGCATGTCCGGTGCACCTCCTCCGACTTGGTGGTGGTAAAGGTCTTTCCAGAGCAGAATCTTGTGTTAGTCAAGGGGGCGGTCCCTGGACCGGCCCATGGTCTCGTCTTTCTCAAAGGCAGCTCCAAGAACGTGAAGAAGTACATCGTTCCGGTGGTGCAGAAGGAAGCCGAGTCCAAGAACCCGATGAAGGCGTCGAAGAAGGGTCTGACGAGCGGCTAGACATCGCTGGGCAGACAGGTTGGCTTCGCTTCGCGACCGCAACCGGCGTCACGATGCGTTCTTTCGCAAGGCACGCAGCGAGGGGTTTGCTGCGCGCTCGGTGTACAAGCTGGAGGAACTCGACCGGCGCCTTCACCTCCTGCGCGCTGGCGCGCGAGTGCTCGACTTGGGCTGCCGGCCCGGATCGTGGTTGCAGTATGCGTGCAAAGTGGCGGGGCCCCATGGCGCGGTGGTCGGCGTCGATCGCCAATCCCTGCCGCGACCGGTTGCTGGCGCGCGGGTTTTGGTCGCAGATATCTTCGCTTTGTCCGACCAGGAGTTGCTGTGCGGACAGGCGGCTTTCGACGTGGTCTTGTCCGACATGGCACCCGACACGACGGGCATACGCGCGACGGATCAGGCGCGCTCGGCGGCTTTGGTAGAGGAAGCGCTCGGTCGGGCCGAGCGGCTGCTAGCGCCGCTGGGCGTGTTCGTGGCCAAGATATTCCAGAGCCCCGAGGTGGCCCGCATTCGTGCGCGCATGTCCAAGCGCTTTTCGGAGGTACGCCTGCTCAAGCCTGAAAGCTCGCGTGGGGAAAGCACAGAGCTGTACTTGGTCGGGAAGGGGTTCCTTCCATAGATATGGGAACCCTGAGAGGGTTCNNTCGCCGGCTCCCCACGCGGCTAGTTCCTTGATTCGTTCCATGGCGACAGCGCCAGGCGTCTTTCGACCACGATGGCCCGCCACATGTGCATCTGGGCTGCAGAGAAGCCGCCGAAAGGCCGGCCGGTCCACTGACGGATGCGCTGGTTGAGCCTCTCGCGCACCTCACTCGCGCTGAGCGGCTCTGTGTCGTCGTCAGCGGCAGGTGGATACTGCGAAAGCAGTTGGCGGAATTCGTCCAGATTCTCCTGCCGGTTGAGCAGCGAACGGTAGAGACTACACAGTTCCTCGTGTGGGTCGGTGTGAAGGAGGTTTTCCATGCGACGCTCTCCGGCCGCGTTCCCCGCGGCTGAGCCAAGACCGGCATGCGCGAGTATGTGCCGGCGGTGGCAAGACTAGATATCGTAAGGTTATCCTATTTGCTTAAGTCCGAATGGTGAGAATTCGCAGGCCATTTCTGCAAAGTGCCGGGTGCGCATTGTCGGCGCTTGCGTGTGGATCTGCGACGATGTGAACCAGAAGAGTACTCGAAGCCGATCATCGATGTGGAGATATCCCCATCCGCGGTCTCGCAGGGGGGGGACGCGCTCCGGCTACAGGCAGAGCGCGGTTCTGCCGAGGACGATGGGCGACGTGACCCGCGTCCTGGTGACCGTGGTGCAGCCTGTCGCACCCAGCCGAGCCACCCCGCGTTCGGATCGACAGGTTTCTCCTGGCAGCGCGGCAAAGACCGCATGCAACAGGCAGAGGACTAGTTTGCGCGCGCTGCTGAGCGGGGGAGGGTGCCGCCTTGGCTGATCCGCTTCGCGTGCTTGAGGACTTTCACAACCTGCTGGAAATCTCGCCCTTTGCGGCGGTTGTGTTCGATGAGCAGGGCTTGCCGATCTATGCCAACCGGCAGTTTCTCAACTTGTTCGGCTACCGCTCAGGCGANNGCTGCGCAAAAGGGAACCCCCATGCGTCCCATGGACGCCGTCATCACCTGCCAGGACGGCTCGCTTCGCCATGTGGAGTTTCACGCCGCGCGCATGGGAGATCACCTTCTCATCATCACCGTCGACCTGACTGAGCAGGAACGCGCGGAGGCGGCGCGCCGGGCGGGGGAGGAGCGTTACCGTCGCTTTGTGCAGATGAGCGGGGAGGGGGTGTGGCGTTACGATCTGCTGCCGCCGGTCCCCGCTGACCTGCCCGAGAATGAGCTGGTGGCTGCTCTGTTCGAGCGCGCGCGCGTGGGCGAGTGCAACGACGAGTTTGCCCGCCAGCATGGCTACAGCCGGGCACCCGACGTGTTGGGCCGGCGCCTGTCGGAGCTCATGCAAGCAGCACAGATGGATCAGTTGGAGTTTCTGCGTTGCTTTGTTCGCAGCGGATTCCGGGTTGCTGACCTGGTGACGTCGGGCAACGGACCCGACGGACACGAAGCCTGGGCGTTGAATAGCCTAGTGGGGATCATTGAACAGAACTGGGTGGTTTGCATCTGGGGCACCCGTCGCGACATCACAGCGCAACGGCACGCCCAGCTTGCTTTGCAGCGTAGCGAAGCCGAGTTTCGCGCCATCTTCGACCGTGCCCCGGTGGGCATCATGCTGGTTGACCCCGACGGACGACCGCTCCGTTGCAACACTGCCATGCGCGAGATACTGGGCTACGAGCAAGAGGAGATCGGGCTGGCTCCTTTCAGCGAGTTTGCCCACCCTGAAGACCGCGAGCGCCTTGCCGCTGCGCACGCTGAGCTGGTCTCGGGTGGGCGCGAGTGGGTTCAGGTTGAGGCGCGCTTCTTGCGCAAGGACGGCGTCGTCGCCTGGATCGATCTGGTGGCATCAGCCATCCGTAGCGAGAAAGATCAGTTCGCGCAGGGCATCTGCGTCCTGCACGACATTACCCGACGCTGGATTGCGGAGCGCGACCAGGCCCAGCACCAACAGGAACTGGCTGCGCTCAATGAGATCGTCACCGCCACGACATCCACGCTCGATCCCCGGCAGATCCTCGACAGTGTCCTGCGCAGCGTGCGCAAGATGTCGCGGGTCGACCGGACCAGCATCATGCTGCTCGATCGCGAAACCGACTTGCTCGAGACTGCGGCAGTGATTGGGCATGATGGTCCGATATCCGCCAATCTCCGTCTGTGTCGCGGCGAGGGCGCGGCGGGACGGGTGCTAAGTGATCTCAAGCCTCTGGTCATTCCAGACGTGCGCAAGTCTTCCCAGTTCGTCGCGCCTCAGGATGGCGATGCTGCGTGGAGTACCACCGAGCAGAACGCCCTGGGCTACGCGGGGTTCCCTTTGGTCTCGCGCGGCAAGGTGATCGGCGTTCTCTCCCTAATCACGACCAAGTACCGCGATTTCTCTCCCGCTGAGGTCGCGTTTCTCCAGGCCATCTGCGGCGCCGCTGCCGTCAGCATCGACAACGCGCTCATCCACCAGGACATTCAGCGACGTGCGGAAAAGCTGGCCGGTGAGATCGCCCTGCAGAAACAGTATGCCGAGAACGTAGTCCGCAGCATCACCGACGGTGTGTTCACCGTCGATACCGACAACCGCATCGTGTCCTGGAACCGAGGGGCCGAGGCCATCACCGGGTACCGAGCAGAGGAGGCAGTCGGACACCTGTGTAGTGAGCTGGGAGGTCCCTTAGACTCGGAAGGAAAGATGCTCTGCTTCGCTGAGGGGTATCCCTTTGAGGAGATCAGGCGCGCGCGCCTGCCGCTCAGCGCGCGGGAGTTGTCCGCCTATCACCGTGACGGACGGCACCTGACGGTCAGCATCAGCGCGGCACCGCTTTTCGACGACAAGAACGAGTTTCAGGGGGTGGTCACGGTGTTCCGCGATGTCTCGCGTGAACGCGATCTCATCGACGGCATTCAGCGGGCTGACCGGGCGAAGAGCGCGTTT
>PMJE01000152.1:10898-16879 GCA_003157315.1 Myxococcales bacterium
TTGACCGGCATGTTTCGCCTGCGCACCGAGGCCAAGAAGCTTCGCTTTGAGGTCGAGCTGGACGCGGGCGTGCCGGACGCTGTGGTGACCGACGAGAGAAAGCTGCGTCAGATTCTCATCAATCTACTGGGCAACGCCATCAAGTTCACCGAGCAGGGGCATGTGTTGTGGCGTGCATGGGTGGAGCACACCGACACGCTCGCCTCTCGCCTTCTCATCGATGTAAGAGACAGCGGACCGGGAATCCCGGTCGTGGATCGCGAGCGGATCTTCAATCCCTTCGAGCAGGCTGCGGCCGGGGCACGGGCCGGGGGCACCGGCCTTGGGCTGGCCATTAGCCGGCAGTTCGCGCGTCTTTTGGGCGGCGATGTCACGGTCACAAGCGAGGTGGGGCTGGGCAGTTGTTTCCATGTCGAGATCTCACTCGGCAAAGGTGAATTGGATCGGCCGCGCCTCGAAGTGCCGTCGCGACGGGTGATCGGGATCAAACCGACCGCGGATCCTTATCGGGTGTTGGTGGTCGACGACCAGCCCGAGGCTCGCAAGCTGATGTCGCAGATGCTGGCAGCGGTCGGATTCCACATTCGCGAGGCAAACGATGGAACTGAAGCGGTTGCTGGCTTTGCCGAGTGGAGCCCACACGCCATTCTGATGGACATGCGCATGCCAAAGATGGGAGGCGCCGAGGCGACACGACAAATTCGTGCGACGGCAACCGCGCAGAATCCCTTCATCCTCGCAGTGTCGGCCAGTGCTTTTGCCGAAAACCGGGAACAAGCGTTGGCCGCGGGAGCCGACGATTTTCTCAGTAAGCCATTTCGTGAAGCGGACCTGCTGGAGCGGTTGCGCGTGCGTCTGGGGGTCGAGTACATCTTTGCCGAGATGCCGACCTCGAGAACGCCAGGGGCGATGCTGGTCCACAACAATGGCTTCACGCTCGCGCAGCTTCCTTCCGCTCTGCGGGATGAGCTGCACACCGCCGCCATCCACGCCGACTATGATCGGCTCATGGCCCTGGCCGACCAGCTCGCCGGGCTGGATGCCGAATCGGCGCGGGTTCTGCGCCAGACGGTGGAGCGATTCGACTACCAGAAGCTGATTGACTATGTACAGGGGGTACAAGGGCATGGCTGAGGACTCGTCACACCCGGACAGCGGCGCCAGCATTCTGGTGGTCGACGATACACCGGCCAACCTGCAGGTGTTGGTTGGCCTGCTCAAGGAGCGCGGACATCGCGTGCGCCCGGTGTTGGAAGGCCGTTTGGCGTTGCGGGCGGCGAAGGCCGAGGTGCCTGACCTGATTCTGCTCGACATCAACATGCCNNACCGTTTCAGATGGCGGAGGTGGAGGCGCGCGTGGCCACGCACCTGGAGCTGCGCCGCAAACGTCGCGAACTGCAGGAAAGCCTCGAGGCGTTGCGGCGCCTCGAGACTCTGCGGGACAGTCTGGTTCACATGGTTGTGCATGATCTGCGCTCGCCGCTGGCGGCCATCTCAGCCTGCTTGGAGGTAATCAAGTGGGACGCCGAGGAACAACACCGTCAGGAGCTAGCCGCCGACGTGGAAACCGCATTGCACGCCACCCGGACCATCATCCGACTGGTGAATTCGGTGCTTGACGTGAGCAAGATGGAAGGCGCCGAGATGCGTCTGCAGCTGGTGCCTGCCGACATTGCCGCGGTGGCGCGGGAGAGCGTCGACGAGCTGGAATCCCTGGTCGGGACGCGACAGCTTGTGCGAGAGTGGCCGGAGGACCCGGTGATGGCGATAGTGGATCGGGACGTGGTGTCGCGTGTCCTGCAGAATCTGCTGGGCAATGCTCTCAAATTCACGCCCGCTGCCGGAGCCATCACTGTGGAGGTTGAGGCCAACGACGACATGGTACGAGTGGCGGTGTCGGACACTGGGCCTGGCATCCCACGGGAATACCGTGAACGGGTGTTTGAGAAGTTCGGTCAGGTCGACGCAGTTTCGCGCGGCCAGAGATTCTCCACCGGCCTCGGCCTCACCTTCTGTCGGCTGGCGGTGGAGGCGCATGGTGGCCACATCGGGGTGGACAGCGAGGTCGGCCGGGGAAGCACTTTCTGGTTCGTCCTGCCCCGCAACGGCCCCACGCCGAAGTGACCGGGGCCGCCTGTCGAAGATTCGTAGTTGGTTGAGCGTCCGGGTGGACGGCGGCGGGGCCGGAACCGGCCCCGGCCCCGGATCCGGTTTCGGCCACCGGATCCGGCCCCCGGAACCGGCCCCGCTGCCGCAACGGTGGCCTAGTTCCCCGATTCGCCGCTCGCGCGCTTCAGCTTATCCAGCAGGGTGGTGCGGCTCAGCCCCAGCAGATCGGCGGCGCGGGTCTTGTTCCCGCCCGAGGTGCGCATGGCCCGGTCGATCAGCGCGGCTTCGATGCGCGCCAATGTCGCCACCAGGTCGATCGCCTCGGTGGACGGCATGTTCGCGGTGGCAACCGCGAAGTCCGCCGATGGGCTGCGCACCCCTGTGGGAAGGTCATCGAAACCGATGACCCCGGTGCGATTGAGAATGACCATCCGCTCAATCAGGTTTTCCAGCTCGCGCACGTTGCCCGGCCAACTGTAGAGCTGCATGGCGAGCAGGGCGGCCTCGGACAGGGTGATGTTCTTGTGGCTGCGCCGATTGGCTGACGCCAGAAAGTGGTGAGCCAGTGGCGCCACGTCCTCTGCGCGTTCACGCAGAGCCGGGAGGAGAATCGGTACCACGTTGAGGCGGAAGAAGAGATCGCTGCGGAACTTCCCCTCCTTGACCAGCGCCTCCAGATCCTGATTCGAGGCCGTCACTACCCGCGTGTTCACCGAGCGCGTCTTGGATTCGCCCACCGGTGTCACCGTCTTGTCTTGCAGTACGCGCAGCAACTTGACTTGCAGCCCTAAGGGCAGCTCACTGATCTCGTCGAGAAACAGGGTTCCGCCATCGGCTTCCACGAACTTGCCGGCGCGCGCATCAGTGGCGCCGGTAAACGCCCCACGGGCATGACCGAATAGCTCGCTTTCGACCAGGCCTTCAGGAATGGCGCCACAGTTGACCGCCACGAAGGGATTGCCCAATCGGGGCGAGAAGGCGTGGATGAGACGGGAGACCACCTCCTTGCCCGTGCCACTCTCGCCCAAGAGCAGCACAGTTGCGTCGGTGGGGGCCACCTGACTCACGATCTCGATCACGCCGCGCAAGGCAGGCGAATCGCCCACCAGGATCGCCTGCGGCTCGGCCAGATCGTTGCTGCGCGTGGCCGAGGCGCGCGGGCTCGGCCGTCCCTGGGCGAGGGCGGCCTCCACCACCGACTTCAACTCCTCCCCGTTGCAGGGCTTGACCAGGAAGTTGAAGGCGCCGAAACGCATGGCCTCCACGCACTCCGAGATGAGGGTACTTGCGGTGAGGATAATCACCGGCGTGCGCAGCGCGGGCTCTTGGGCCTTGCGCAATACCGCGAATCCGTCAGCATGCGGCATGCGCAAGTCGCTGACCACCAGGTCGAATCCGCCCCCATCCAGTGTCTTCATGGCTTCGTGGCCGTCAGACGCCTCGGTCACTCTGTGCCCCAGACGTTCCAGCGCACGCCTTACCACCTGACGAACTTCTGGCTCGTCGTCGACGACTAGGACACGTGACACGGGGACGAGTGTATCACACACGGAGGTATTCACTGGCTCGCCCTGCCTCGGCAAAAAGCAGGGCAAACCCAGGACCAGCGAATCCGCGAAGCAATGTGGTCGACAACTTGGTGTAGACACCGGGATACCGACGGCGCGTCGGCTTGCGATGCGTCGAGAGCACGTCACATTCCGTATGTGGTTTTCGTGCGCGCGGCTCCCTGCTACGCTCACCTGCAAGAGCATGCAGCCTGACACCCCGGCGCCCCGCATTCACGTCTTGCCGTCCGCGCTGGCGGACCAGATCGCGGCCGGCGAGGTCGTCGAGCGACCCGCTTCGGTAGCCAAGGAGTTGTGCGAGAACGCGGTCGACGCGGGCGCCCGCCGGGTCGACGTGGAGATCGAGGCTGGGGGTCGGCGGCTGATTCGCGTGGTGGATGACGGCTGCGGCATGACGGCCGCAGAGGCGCGCCTGGCTTTGCAGCGCCACGCCACCTCGAAGATTGCTTGTGCCGATGATTTGTGGGGGCTCGCTACCTTCGGCTTTCGCGGCGAAGCGCTTCCCTCCATCGCTGCAGTTTCGCGCCTCACCCTGCGCACCAAGATGGCCGGTGCCACTGCCGGCTTCCGCCTGCTGGTCGAGGCTGGGGTCGAGACCGACGCGGGAGAAGTCGGCATGGCCGAGGGAACCCAGATGGAGGTGCGTGATCTCTTCTTCAACACGCCCGCGCGCCTCAAGTTCCTGAAGTCCGAGTCCACTGAGGCGGCCAATGTTTCCGAGGCGGTTCTGCGTCTGGGCTTGGCCCATCCTGAGGTGCACTTCCGCCTGCGTGGTAACGGTCGCGTGGCGCTTGATCTGCCGCCCCACCGGGACATGGCTGAGCGGGTGCGTGCCGCGCTTGCTCGGCGTGGCGCCAAGGTGTTGCACGAGGCCGAGGGCGAAGAGGGCGGGATCAAGGTGCGCGCTTTCTTGGCCTCGCCCGAGGATGCCGCGCCGGCCGGGCGCTCAACCTTCCTGTTTGTCGGACGTCGCTTCGTGCGTGATCGCGCGCTTCTGCACGCGCTGGCCCAGGGCTACGGCGAGCTACTGGAGAAAGGGCGCTACCCGTTGGCCGCGCTTTTTGTCGACGTCCCTGGCCAGGAGCTGGACGTCAATGTTCATCCGCAAAAACTTGAGGTGCGCTTTTCCCGGCCGCAGGAGGTCTACGCGGCGGTTCGGCATGTGGTGGGCCGGGCGGTGGCGCGGGCACCGTGGTTGGCGGTGTCGCCTATCCGTGCCTACACCTTGCCGCCCGAGAGCGTGGCTCAGGTAGATGAGGACCGTCCGCTTCCTCCCAGGCCAGCGCGGGATCGGCAAGCATCCTTCTCCGCCGCATTTCCGCAGTCGCCTGAGTTCGACGAGAAGCGCGGCTCGTCCCGCTATCCGACCCTGCTGCGCGACGAGGCGCTGCCGGCGGAAGCCCAGCCCGCGTCCAGGGGCTTCTTCGGTGCGCTCGGGTACATAGGCCAGCTCCGGCGGACTTATCTCGTGTGCGAAGGCCCGTCGGAGTTGGTGCTGGTGGACCAACACGCGGCGCACGAGCGGATCATGTTCGAGCGCCTGCGCGTGGCGCATCGCCAGCGAGCCGTGGTTCGCCAGCGCCTGCTCTTCCCCATTCCCATCGAGCTGGACGAGGTTGCGACTGCGGCGGCGCGCGAAGCGGCGACGCTGGAAGCGCTGGCCGGACTGGGCTTCGAGGTCGAGAGCTTTGGGCCGAGCACCATACTTCTGCGCGCAGTGCCCGACTTGCTGAAAGACGTGGATCCCAAGCCCCTGCTGCGCGACGTTTTGCACCGGGTGGCAGAAGGGGATTCTTTGCGCCTGGCCGAGGAGAACTTCGAGCAGGTGTTCGCCACCATGGCATGCCACGGGGCTTTGCGCGCGGGCGACATCGTGGCGCGCGAAGCGGCGGTGACCCTTCTCGGCCAGCTCGATGCCGTGGACCTGCATTCCCACTGTCCGCACGGCCGCCCCGTGCTCCTGCGCATGTCCATCGCCGAGATCGAACAACGCCTGGGACGGACGTAGCTAGCTTTTTCACCACGGAGCACACAGAGAACACAGAGGTCGGATGGGAAGAAGAAATTTGGACTGCTCAACCCAACCCTTTCCTATCCGGTCTGGCTCTGTGACCTCTGTGCCCTCTGTGGTGAAGAAGCTAGCTTCGGTCCTCGGCCCGGCAGATGCGGGCTAGCATGGTTATCGCGATCCTGGGACCGACGGCTTCGGGCAAGAGCGAACTCGGGCTGGCGCTGGCCGAACGGCTTTCCGGCGAGATCGTGTGCTGTGATTCCGTGCAGGTCTATCGCGGCATGGACATCGGC
>PMJE01000047.1 GCA_003157315.1 Myxococcales bacterium
CGTTGCCGTATGTACTTGAAGTAGTCGCTCGAAAGGGCTGTCTTCAGCGACACGTCCTTGATGTTGTGCACGTGGAACTGATGGAACACGCAAGGCTCGACGCCCCCCTGGGCATTGATGTGGAAATAGCGCTGCCCGGCTGACAGGCAGCCGCCCACCAGCGGACCGTCGCACCAGAAATCGGCCGCCACAATCGGCTTGTTGGCGCGGATCTGGCGAATGCGCTTCATGCGGTGCAAGCGCTGCTCGGGCGTGGGCATCAAGTTGAGGTCAGGATCGCGCCCGACCGGCATGTAGGAGAAGTACCAGCCGATCATGCACCCGCGCTCGACGTAGAAATCAATGAACTCGTCCGACACGATGAGATCGTTGTTGAGCCGCGTCGGCGTGCCCGAGAAGCCGAAGATCACGCCCTCCTGCTTGAGCGCCGCCATCGCTTCCAGAATCCCGTTCCACACGCCGGCACCCCGGCGCGCGGTCGTCTCCTTCTCGAAACCCTCCACGCTGATGCACGGGATCACATTGCCCAGCTTGGCCAGTCGGGGCGCCAACTGGCGCTCGGCGATCAAGGTTCCATTGGTGTAGGTCATGAAGATCATGTCGCTGTGCCGTTCGCACAGCTCAAGAAAGTCCTCGCGGATGAACGGCTCACCGCCGCTCACCACGACGAAGCGGATGCCCAGATCCTTGGCCTCGCTATAGACCCGGTCCAGGTCAGCGGTACTGAGCGCGTCCTTGCGATTGTAGTAAGCGGAATAGCAGCCCACGCACTTCAGGTTGCAGCGCATGGTTGGGCTGATGACCACCATGTGCGGGTAGTCGTGCAGTTCCTTCCGGTTACGCTTGCGATAGGGCGTGCCGAGCAGAATCTGGTCGCCGAGTATGTTGTGCACAAAACGCGAGAGGCAGCTAGGCGCGATCTCGCGGTGGCGCCGCTTGAGTTCGCAGAACAGCTTGAACAGGAAATCCCCGCTGATCGGTTCACTTAGATCGTGCCTGGACTTGTCTATGCGACGCCGAACCGAATCCTCGGATATCAGGCCGAGTCCCTTGGTGGCGGTACTCAAGGCAAGATGAACGAGTGCCTTCTTGGGATTCCAGCGGGTCATGGTAGCAATTCCTTTCTTGGCAAGATCTGGTGAGCTGACGTTTTGCAAGCCGTGGACCAGAACCCACCCACGCGGAATCTGACCGCGCCACGAAGGAATCTGGCCGCGATTGGCTCTGCGACTGATGGAGATCCAACACCGACCGACGAAACCTCACCGGTCGAAAGTGGACGCACTTGGTACCGCGTGGCTAGCTGGCCACGGGCGGGTTCATTCTTCACGGGCAGACCTGCTGCTCTGGAGAACCAGGGTGCATTCGCGCCGTTTGATGCCGCCGTCCGCATTGATGTTCCTAGTGCCAGCGCAGCCCCATCGAAAACAACACCGCAGGGACGCAATTCTGCCACTACCTTGGGGCGTGGATGCGTTTTCATCAATACCCGATGCGGCAAAGGACAACGCCGGCGCGCGGCATGTCGCCCTGGAGCGGCATGTCGGCACTGGAATTGGCACACCTTCGATAAACAGATCAGTCGACTATTCCATTCCCAACATCGGAACGCGGAGCACGGCGCCGCAAGACGGCGTCGACCCTGTCGGCGGCGGTCTCGTGCTAGTTGGCCAGCGAATGTGTGATCTAAATCACACTGCCGTCAGGGAGAATGCCATTCTTGGGAACGACCACGATCCCATCGCGAATGAAATAGCCGTCGCCGTCCTGGGTTCTGACCCCGGCTTGGTTGACGATGCGCACGCCGCGGCCGATGCGGGCGTTCNNGGCGTTCTTGTCGATGATGGCGCTTTCGATGATCGAATCGGAGCCGACACCGACCGGCGGAATACCGCGCGCCTCGCTGGCGCGTATCTCATCCAATCTCTCGTAGCTGTCGGCGCCGATGAGCAGGCTGTTACGGATGCGCACATTCCTGCCGATACGGCTGCGGATGCCAATCACCGCGCGGTCGATGTCCGCGCCCTGCAAAATGCAGCCCTCGGAGATGAGGGCATTGTGAATCGTGCATTGTTCTAGCTTGGACGCCGGCAGAAAGCGCGGGTTGGTGAAGACCGGACGGGCGGCATCGTAGAAATCAAACGGCGGAATCGACTGGCACAAAGCCAGATTGGCCCTGAAGTACGAGGGAATCGTCCCGACATCCTCCCAGTAGCCGCGATAGATATGGGCGTGCACGTGCTGGTCCGGAACTGCATGGGGGATGACGTGCCGGCCGAAGTCAACCAGCTTCGGGTCAGAAACTGCCTTTTCCAGGACGTCTCGTCGGAAGATGTAGATGCCCATTGAGGCCAGATACCCGGGGCCGTGGCCTGGGATGTCGGAAATCAGGCCCGGCAGCCGCTCGCGCGGCGGCTTCTCATCGAAAAGAACGACCCGGCCGGTTCCGTCAATCTTCAGAATGCCAAGTCCGCTGGCGTGCTCCTGCGCGACGGGAATCACCGCCACGGTGGCATCGGCGCCGCTCTCACGATGGGTGCGCAGCATTTCGCGGAAATCCATGCTGTACAGTTGGTCTCCTGACAGCACCATCAGATCGCGCCCCGGCCTTCGATGCATGTGGCGCAGCCCCTGGCGCACGGCATCGGCCGTCCCCTGAAACCAATCGCCTCCCTCCTCGGTCTGCTCAGCCGCCAGCACGGTCACGAAGCCTGAAGAGAACACGTCGAACTTGTAGGTTCTCGCGATATGCGTGTTGAGGCTTTCCGAGTTGAACTGGGTNNATGTCGATCAGGCGATACTTGCCAGCGATGGGGACAGCCGGCTTCGAGCGTTTGAGGGTGAGGGGAAACAGGCGCGTTCCGCGTCCGCCCCCCAATATGATTGCCAGCACGTCATCCATACTCGCGGTTCTTACCTCGGGATCTCACAGTTTGCAGCCGCGGGGCACACGAAACCTGTCGCGCTGATGCGTTTCGGGCGCCCGATCATTGGCTAGGAGCCTGTTGCGGATAGCCGGACCGAGCGTGGCGGAGCGCAGCCGGGCCGGATGCAAGGAGCAGCGAAGCGCCGAATACTGGACGTATTCAAGCGAGCGGCGACGC
>PMJE01000110.1:0-134 GCA_003157315.1 Myxococcales bacterium
CAACCTCGGTGGTCAATTCGGGCAGCTCGTCTCAAAGTGTGAGCGTGCAGGGCATCGTCACCGACCCAAGTGGGACGGCACTTCCAGTCGGCACGGCGGCTGCCCAGAGCATCGCCGCCGGGGCATCGGCCAGC
>PMJE01000110.1:150-2942 GCA_003157315.1 Myxococcales bacterium
GAAGTTCAAAGGCGTCTGCTTGCACCAGGACTACCACGGGCTCGGGCTCGCTGCGCCGGCGCGGGCAATGCAGAGGCGGCTGGCAGCGCTCAAAGCCATTGGGTCGAACGCCATCCGCACGGCCCACGATCCGCCCAGCCCGGAGTTTCTCGATCTGTGCGACCGGATGGGCTTCCTCGTGCTTGACGAATTCACCGACGTCTGGACCGCAAAGAAGTATCAGGATTCTGGCGACTACTCGATGTACTTCAACAAGGCCTCGACGACCCCGACCGGAATGCCGCCGCTGCCCAAGTCGGCCACTGGTGCAAAGTGGTGGGAGGTGGATTTTTCCGGCTGGATCATGCGTGATCGCAACCACCCCAGCGTAGCTCTTTACAGCATGGGCAACGAAATCCACGATTCGATAAGCTCACGAACTCCGATCCTTACCGAGATGGTCAAGATCAGTCACGAGCTCGACCCGGGGCACTATGACACCCAGGCTCTGCTTGACCCCGGCACGTCGGGCGACGTCGGGGGAGCAACGAATACGCTGCTCGATGTCTGGGGCACCAATTACAACACTGCCGTTGCCATTTCGGCCGCAGCAGCCACGGTTACCAAGTCCGGTTTGCTCACTGAGAAGGGCGCCGACACAGGCACTTGGACCACCGACGTTATGGGCAACGCGGCGCTTACCGGCGAGTTCATTTGGACGGGCGTTGACTATCTGGGCGAGGTGAATGGCGGCTGGCCAAGCATGGGGGGCAACGGAGCGCTGCTGGACGAACTGGGCACTCCCCGCAGTGGCGGTGTGACGTGGTCTGGGATATGGGGGGGCACCGTGAAGTCGGTTCCGTCGAGCGGAGCGTCGGCTGGCAAGGTGACACTCACGGCGGATCACGCCGCGATAACCACCGACCTGAACGACGTCTCGTTCGTCAAGGCCGCAGTGCCTAGCGACACCGCGGTGACATTCGCGGTCACAGGTCCTGGCACCATCCTGGCCGTGGACAGCGGGAGCAGTCAGCAGGCGACGTTCCGCGGAAATGTCCGCACCTCGACCGGAGGCCTGGCCTTCGCGATCGTTCAGGCGACGGGCGCCGGGACGATCACGGTGACGGCTAGCGCGAGTGGGCTCACCGCCGGCACTGCGACCATCACGGCCACCGAAGGCACGTGGGCTTCTTGCTCCGGCACCTGCGACTAGCCTGGAGGTTCCCGCACCGGATTAGGCGAGGGAAGCCATCTGTTCGATAATGTCGGCACAGCGGCAAGGGGGAGACCTTGATGAAAATCGAAGAACGCCTGACGAAGACCGGTTACCACCGCTGCCTGCAACTCTGTCTGCTTGTCGGCCTAAGCCTGTTCGCTACAAAGAATGCGGTGGCCACGGAGTACTACGTGGCCACTACCGGCAGCGATTCGAATCCCGGCACCCAAGCCAGCCCTTTTGCCACCCTGCAGAAGGGGGCCGACACGGCGGTGGCGGGAGACACCGTCTGGATCCGCGGCGGGACGTACAAGATCACGACGCCCAAAACCAGTGGCGCTGGTATCCAGCTCTCGAAGAGCGGAACATCGGATACCAACCGAATCAAGTACTGGGCCTATCCGGGTGAGACCCCGCTCTTCGACTTCACCAACCTGACGATATCAGCCACCGGCTACACCTTTGGCATCGTGATCAGCGGCAACTGGGTGCATCTCAAAGGGATCGAGGAGTGCTGCGTCCCGATGAACACTTCCTCCAACAACGGGTTTGCCAGCGAAGGCACCAACAACATCTATGAGTTATTGAATGCGCACAACAACAGCGGCAGCGGGATGCAGATCGGTGGCGGGAATCTAGCCCTCAATTGTGATTCACACGACAACTACGATCCGACGTCAGCGCAGGGCGACGGACAGAATGCCGACGGCTTCGGTGTCCACGGCCAAACCAGCGGCCCCTCCACGATCATCAGGGGCTGCCGATCGTGGTGGAACTCGGACGATGGCTACGATTTCATCAACCAGGAAGTTCCAGTCACCATTGAAAACTCATGGGCCTTTGGCTGTGGGACGGCCAACTACGGTACCACTAGGCCATCATCGGGGAATGGCAACGGCTTCAAGATGGGAAGCAGCAAGACTGGCATCAGGCACCTCGTCCAGAACAATGTTGCCTGGGGAAACAAGGCAAACGGGTTCTATGCCAACCACTCCTCGGGCGGGAACACTTGGTACAACAATACAGCGTTCCAGAATGGAACCAATTTCAACATGCTGGCCAGCACGTGGGATGCGGCCGGCAACAGAACAGACGGCGTGACTTTGACGGGAACCAAGGTTCACATCATGAGGAACAACCTCGCCTTCCCTAACAAGACCCAATACATCACCGGGTACGGGGTCGACACCCAATTCAACACTTGGGATCTGAATATCACCCCCAAAGCCACTGACTTCCTCAGCATCACGGATCCGACCGTGTCAGGAACGGGGCAGGCTATAGAGACGACTTCACCGGCGCTGGGACCACGCGAGGCTGACGGCAGCTTGCCCAATGTGGACTTCATGAAGCTGGCTGCTGGCAGCGCAATGATCGACAANNGGTGCCACAGCAAGTGGCGGTGCCACCGCAAGCGGCGGTGCCTTGGAAACCGGCGGCAAGACGGGAAGCGGGGGTACTGTGGGAACCGGCGGTGCAACAATAAGCGGAGGGGCACCGGGAACCGGTGGCCTCAATGTGACCGGTGGAGTAACTGGAACCGGCGGCATTGTGGCGAGCGGCGGGCGGACTGGCGGCAGTGGAGGGGGTGGGGCAG
>PMJE01000618.1 GCA_003157315.1 Myxococcales bacterium
CCAGAGCAAGGTGGACGATCCGCTCGACAAGCGCGTGGCCACCGTGGGCTGCGTGCACCCGAACCTGGAGGTCAAGATCGTGGAACCGGCCACCGGCCACGTGGTTCCCCGAGGCGCGGTGGGCGAGCTGTGTACGCGAGGCTATTCGGTCATGCTGGGTTACTGGGACGATCTGCACTCAACCCGTCAGGCCATCGATGCCGCGCGCTGGATGCACACCGGCGACCTGGCCACCATGGACAGCGACGGCTACGTCAACATCGTCGGTCGCATCAAGGACATGGTCATGCGCGGGGGTGAGAACGTCTATCCGCGCGAGGTGGAGGAATTCCTCTACACCAAACCTGAGGTCGCGGATGTGCAGGTCATCGGCGTGCCCGACGTCAAGTATGGCGAGGAGCTGATGGCCTGGGTCAAGCTGCGACCGGGTTCGAGCCTGNNCTAGGACATCTGGATCCCGCCGCACACCGGTAGATACGTGCCCGTGACGAAACGCGACCAGTCGGCACAATAGAAGAGCACCGCGCCTGCCACGTCCTCGGGTTGGCCGAAGCGCCGCAGGGGCGTGCGGGCCGCGGTCTTTTCGCGCATTTCCTTGGGCATGAATGCGATGGCGTCGGTGTCGGTGGCACCGGGCGCGACGACATTCACCCGCACGCCGTGTGGCCCCAACTCCAGCGCCAATGACTTGGAAAACCCATCGAGCGCGGACTTGGCCGTGCTGTGGGCGACGAACCCGTCGCCCGGGACGCGGGAAAGGCCACTGCTGATGTTCACGATGCAGCCCCGCCCGCGCTGGAGCATGCCCGGCGCGACCACCTGGCAGGGATGGTAGAGGGCCTTCATCTCACCCAAGACCTTCTTCTCGAAGTCCTCCCACTTGTGTTGCACAAAGGGCACGATGGGGAAGTGGATGCTGGCGTTGTTGACCAGGATGTCCACCGGGCCGAACGCGGATTCGGTGGTGCGCACCATGGCCTCCACCTCTTCGCGCACGGTCACATCAGCGCGCACCAGGATAGCTTGGCCACCAGCGCGCCCGATCTCTTCAACCACCTTCTCGCCCTTCTCGCGGCTATGCAGGTAGTTGACCGCGACCTTGGCCCCCTGGCTGGCCAAAAGCTTGGCCGTGGCTGCTCCGATGCCTCGACTGGAACCGGTAACGATGGCGATCCTATCGCGAAGAATCATGTGCTTGCTCCTCGGGAAAATACCAACATTTGCCCAGGAGGCTGAGGCTAGCACGTCCGCCGAAACGCCGACGATTGCAGAAGAGGGCAGGCCAAGCTTGGATAGTTGTCGGTGTCGATGGACGACCCACAGGCGGGCCCAAGCGCCACCAGCAAGATTGCGATGATGGTAGTTGGGCGCGTGGACGTCCGAAATCGCGGCTTGGGAGCTCGAGAAGGAAGTGGTCGCTTGCCCATCGTAGCCTCCTGTGGTGACCGCAGCTTGGAAGGGCAAGTGTTGTGCCGAAAATCGATGGCCAAAACAAGCGTGAAGATCGGCACGAGCCTGCTTCGATACTACAGACCGCGACACCGCTGTCCGAGTCGCGGTCTATCACGACCACGGCGCGCCTCCTGCGCCTTCACCTTGGGTCAGCAACCCAGATGCGCATCCAGAACACTGTACCCTGAGCTATGGACGGGTCCTGGCGCAACGCACCCCGAGGCCGCTTCCGCGGAGCCCGGGGTGACCGACGACGCGTTCGGACGATCGCAGGTCAGAGGCGGGCCCATCGTCGCCCCCGCCCAGGTTTATCCGGCCGAGGTTGGCAGAGCCTAGAGGGCTAGTCAGAGCGGCGCAGTTATCACATGGAGTTGGGTATGAGGACCAGTACCAGTCCAGTATCCACTCCCCCAAGTTCCCGGCCAGGTCAGCCTGGCCCCACTTCCCGTCGCCGTTCGGCGATTTCGAACCAACGTTCTGTATGCTGCATGTGCCGCCGCAATAGACCGCGTAGCTGTCATCGATTGTTGTGGATGTTGGCGGGCTCGACNNGACCACGGATAGTACCGCTGCTCACTGCCGCCGGAGGCCGCGTAGTTCCACTCGGCCTCGGTCGGCAGCCTCCCCCCGTCCCACGCGCAGAACGCGAACGCCGTGTACCAGTCCAGGCAATTCACCGGCTGGCTCTCGTTGCTCGCCGCCGTGTCGGTCCACGTCTGATGGGCCGAATCGCACTTCATCGCGGCTTTCAGGCTGGCCGTGTCCGCGGGCAGATAGCTGCTCCACGTCGAGTCCCAGCCCGAGCCTGTGATCAGCGGATTGGCGCCCGTGCCAGCCGCTGGCGGGTTAGCCTGCGTGCCCATGCCCGCGTTCACGAACGCGCGGAACCGGCCCACCGTGATCTCGTACTTGTCCAGGTAGAAGTCAGCCACCGTCGCTGGGAAGCTCTTGTCGGTAAAGTCCACGCCATCGTAGCCCCGATAGAATGTTCCGCCGGGGACCGGCAAGCTGGTACAGCAGATTTCGTTTCCCGACGGCCCGCAGGTCGCGGCCAGGCCGCTACAGCTTGGCCGCGTTCCGCTGTCTGTTGCAGCGTCGCCACTGCCGCTGGCATCGCCGCTCCGGCTGCTGCCACCACCTGCTGTCATCCCGCCGCTCGCTGTGGTTCCGCCAGCACTGGTGGTCCCGCCGCTTGCGGTCGTCCCGCCTAGGGAACTGGTCGCGCCACCAGATGAACTAGTCGCCCCTCCGAGGGTTCCCGTCGTGCCTGCTCCACCCGCGCCGACGGTGTGCATGGTCGATCGGAAGCAGGCAACCTCGGATAGCCATAGCATCACACTGATCGCCAGCCATCGGCACTCGCAGACCATACTTCCTAGATTATCAGAAGAGTGAACCCAGGGATGCTCGGCGCTGGCGGTTGGTATTTCCCGACGCCAATTCTGATCGCCGCAACCAGTTCCAAGGGGCGGCATGCTGTCTGGGCGGCGAGCATGAGTTTTCCGATAGCACCCATTGGACTGGCCAGGCATGTCGGCGCTACCGCCCGCGCCATTTTCCGTCTTCGCCCGGCGCTCCGGATTTCCTGAGCCAGATCACCAAGGATAGGCCACTATCTATATCAGCCGAGCCTTCTGCCACTTTGGGACGAGAAGCCATGAGAATCATTGCGAAAACCGATCCCTTTGTCCGCGTGCGCCTGTAGTCTGCAGACGTCTCCTGTGCAAGAATACTCCTCTGCTGTCCGTTGCCCAGCAGTCGCTTTCGCCTCCCCGTACCGAAGGAGCCTCTGATGAAATCCATCCAACGCCCGTCGAAAAGCCATCAGCATCACTCCCTGCTCGTCTGGCTGGTCGCCGGTCTAGGCCTGCTGGCAGCGAAAAATGTGCTGGCAGCGGAGTACTACGTGTCCCCCACGGGCAGCGATACGAACCCCGGAACCCAGGCGTCGCCCTTCGCCACGGTTCAGAAGGCAAACAACTCCGCCGCGGCGGGGGACACCATCTGGATGCGGGCGGGCACCTACTACAGCACGACCCAGATCAATCTCTCGAAGAGCGGAACATCGGATACCAACCGCACCAAGATT
>PMJE01000532.1 GCA_003157315.1 Myxococcales bacterium
GGTGGTGAGCCAGCCGGACCGGCCAGCGGGGCGGGGCAATAGCGTGCGGCCGCCTCCGGTGAAGGAAGCGGCTGTGCGGCTTGGGCTGCCGGTCGAGCAGCCGACCAAGCTGCGCGACGGCGCACTGGCCAAGGTTCTTGCGGCGTTGCAGCCCGACATCTTCGTGGTGGTCGCATATGGCCGCATCCTGCCCCTGGATCTTTTGGCCGTGCCCAAGCTGGGCGCGTGGAACGTGCATGCCTCGCTACTACCCAGGTACCGCGGCGCTGCGCCCATTCAGTGGGCCATGATTCGTGGCGAGAGCAAGACCGGCGTGTGCGTGATGCGCATGGAGGAAGGCCTGGACACGGGGCCAGTGGCAGCCTCGCTGGAAGAGCAGATTCGCGACGATGACACTGTGGGCATGCTGGCCGGGAGGCTGGCGTCGCTGGGGAGCAGGCTACTTGTCGAAACCTTGCCCCGCATCGCCGATGGCAGCGTCACCCTGAAAGCGCAGGACGAGGCAGGCGCGACCCTGGCGCCGCTCATGAAAAAGGAGGACGGGTATCTTGACCTGGGCGTCCCTGCCTCGGAGGTGTCGGCGCACGCGCGCGGTGTGGACCCCTGGCCGGGGGCAACCGTCCTGCTTGGCGACGAGCCGATGAAGGTTTTTGGCGTGCGCGTGATAGAGGGGCTGGGTACTCCAGGCGAGGTCCAGGGCATCGTGCCACAGGGGTTGGCCGTCGCGTGCGGGGGAGGCGCCGTGGCCTTTGCCGAGCTCCAGTTGCCCGGCCGCAAGCGCCTGCCTGCCGCCGCGCTACTCGCCGGTCACCCGATCCCGGTTGGCACACGCTTGCGGAACGCGCCAAGAAAGTAGCGAAACGCCAGCACCCGCTGCTACCACCACCAAGTGAGTAGAGCCAGAGCCCCCAGGGGCTCAGGTGAAAGATGATATTTGTCGGGGCGAGAGGATTTGAACCTCCGGCCTTTCGGTCCCGAACCGAACGCGCTACCAGACTGCGCCACGCCCCGATGTTTTGCTCGATCTAGAAGCTGGCCGGGCCGAACCCCAGCTCATCTTCCCCCGCCGCCAAGGTCGGGAAAACTAGCACGACCGGTCGACCTCGCCACGAGAAAACGACCGCAGCCCGGTCAGGGTGGCTCATCCGTCTCATCGTCATTTCGCGCCACGCCCTGGTCCAGATCCTCTTCAGAAACCGGCCGGCTGATACGAAAGGCGCCGTCGAGCCAGCTCCCCAAGTCCGTCAGCCTGCAACGCTGCGAGCAAAACGGGCGAAAGGGCGCGCTGGCCGCCTCGGAAGGGACTGGGCGTTTGCATGTGGGACAGCGACCTGCGCTCGTCACGGTTGTCAATCTAGCACGCCGCATGTCCCCAATCATGCCCGCAACGTGCTACGGTTGCGGCGGTGAGGCTAGCTGTCCTCTCTTGCATCCTCCTGGTCGCCGCCGGCTGTAGCCATAAATGGCAGGGCGGCGCCTTCGGGGTGATGCCACCAGAGGCTGCAGCCGGGAGAGAAGAACCCGTGATCTTTCGTCTCGATAACGGCTTGGAAGTGGTCATGGAAGAGAACCACGCGGTACCGGTCGTGGCATTTCAGGCCTGGGTCAAGATTGGGTCAGCCGACGAGCCCCAAGAACTGGCCGGCATCGCGCATGTGTTCGAGCACATGTTGTTCAAGGGGACCAAGCGGCGCGGCGTGGGTCAGATCGCGCGGGAAGTGGAGGGCTCTGGTGGCGAGATCAACGCCTGGACCAGCCACGACGAAACCGTGTACCACCTGGTTTTGGCCAGTCGGTTTTTCGATGCTGGCCTCGACATCCTGGCCGACACTCTGCAGAACGCCAGCTTCGACCCCGCTGAGTTTGAGCGCGAGCGCCACGTCGTGCTGGAGGAAATCAAGCAGGGGCTCGACGACCCAGAACGCCAGGCGGGGCAGGGCCTGTTTCGCGCGGTTTTTGACCAACATCCCTACGGTCGTCCCATCATCGGGACCGAGGCCACCGTGGGCCGCCTACGCCGGGAAGATCTGTTGGCTTTCTTTTCCAAGTGCTACGTAGCCAGCAACCTCACGGTGGTTGTGGTGGGCGACTTCGACCCGGACAGTGCGCGCCAGAAAATCACCCAGGCTTTCTCCGCACTCTCCGAGGGAGTTCCGGTCGCCTCCCGGCCCCGGCAGGCCGAGCAATCCCAACTGCGCGTGGTCGCCACGGCGCGCGACGTGAAGGAAACGCAACTCCTTCTGGGGTTTCGCACCCCTGCCATCAACCACCCCGATGTTCCCGCGCTCGACCTTCTGGCCGTGGCGCTCGGCCAGGGCGACAGCTCACGGCTCAATCTCGAGGTGGTGCGTAATCGCCAACTGGTGACCAACGCCTCGGCCTATCTGTTTTCTGCCCGCGATCCGGGGCTCATGGTGGTGGCCGCCAGCCTACCTCCTGGTCGTGTCGACGAGGCTGCCCGCGCCCTGCTCGACGAGATTCTGCGCTTGTCGCGCGAAGAGATGGCGCAGGAGGAGCTGGCCAAGGCGCGCACCATCTTGGAGAGCGATCGCGTCTACGACAAAGAAACCGTCCAGGGTCATGCGCGCAAGCTGGGCTTCTTCGCCGCCATAGCCGGCGACGTAGGATTCGAAGATCGCTATCTTGCCAGCCTACAGAAACTGACCCCGGCTGATTTGCGACGAGTGGCTGAGCAGTACCTGAGGGTGTCGAACTTGACGGTTTTTCTGCAGGTGCCCGAGCCCAAGGCTGACAAGCAGAAGGCAAGGACGGAAAAGATCGCCGCCTCGATCAAGAAGCTCGCCGAGGCGGCCGAGGCCAGGGCCAACCTGCGATTTGCGCGCGCCACCGCCGCCAGCGGGGGAGATCATGTGGTCACCCAAGTCTTTCCCTCAGGGCTCAAGCTGCTGGTCTTGCGCGACGCCTCGGTGCCTATCGTGGCGGTGCGCGCGACCTGGGTGGGAGGGCTGCGCTACGAGGACGAGCGATCGAACGGCATCTCCCACATGCTGGCTGCCCTGTTCTCGCGCGGCACCAAGACCCGGAGCGCGGAGCAAATCATGCACGAGGTTGAGGGCATGGCGGGAAGCATCTCAGGCTACTCGGGCCGCAACAGTCTGGGCCTGCAGGCCGAGTTCTTGTCGCGCTATCTCGAGCGCGGCTTCGACCTGGTGGCGGACTGCCTGCTCAACGCCACCTTCTCCGACGAGGAGTTGGACAAGGAGAGGCGAATCATCATCGACGACATCCGCGCGCAGGAGGACAACCTTGGTCAGGTGGCGTTCCGGCTGTTCCATTCGGGCATGTGGAAGAAGCACCCCTATCGCCTCGATCCTCTCGGCACGCTGGAATCTGTGGCGGGGTTCACCCGGCGCAAGCTACTGCAACACTTTCGTCGCCACTACGCGATCAAGGACCTGACCCTCGCAGTGGTAGGCGATGTGGAGCCCAACCGCGTGATCGCCAGGGTCGCGACACTCTTCTCCGGCGCCTCCGAAGCAAGCGTGCCACAGTCCGAGGTCGTCGCTGAGCCGCCCGGTGAAGGGCCAAGTCAGGTTTTCAAGTTCCTAGCCAAGGAGCAGGCGCATGTGGTGCTCGGCTTCCCGGGCGTGACTTTCGCCAATCCTGATCGCTTTTCGCTAGAGGTACTTGCGCATGTCTTGTCCGGGCAGGGAGGGCGTCTATTCAGCGAGATTCGCGAGAAGCGAGCCCTGGCCTATCGGGTTAGTGCCTTCTCGCTGGAAGGAATGGATCCGGGCTACTTCGCCGTGTACGTGGCCACCAGTTCCGAGAAGGTGGAAGAAGCCATGCGCGCTATCCGACAGGAACTCAAGGCGGTGGCCGAGAACGGCATTTCCGCCGACGAACTGCATCGAGCCCAGCGCTATCTCATTGGCACCCACGCCATCGGATTGCAGCGCAGAAGCGCGATCGCGGCCGCGCTCGCCTTCTATGAGGCCTACGGTCAAGGCTGGAAATCCTATCGCCTGTACGGCGACAACATCATGAAGATCACGGTCGCTGATGTCGTGCGGGTGGCCCGCAAGTATCTCGACCCGCAGCGTGAAGTGGTTGCCGTGGTTGAGCCGGCCGTGCAGACGCCAGGTGCCGCGCGTGCAGCGGCGCGCGCAGGTGGCAGTGTGACGGGATCCCGCGGCCGCGCGGGCGAGGCTTCTGCCAGCTTGCCGCTCTGGCACGACCCGGAGTCGCGATCGATTCCCCGGTAGACTGCGATGCCAGCAGCGGCGGACAGCCCCAGAAATCTGCTGACGAGTCTCATCCTCGTCTTCCCGCTCTTTCTCATCTATCAGGTGGGGGTCCTGTTCACCCTACCCATGCTGAATGGGGCCGACTTCATCACAACCCTTCTCATCGGGACTTTTGGGCTGACTCGAACCGGCTATCTCGGCTTTCTGGGAGGCGTTCTTGTTCTGTTCCTGCTGACCGTACTGGCTCTTGGCCGGCGCCAGCACTTCAACCGCGCAGTGGTCATCCCGGTCCTGCTCGAAAGCGCAATTTGGGCCCTCACCATGGGGTCGCTCATCGTCTTCATCATGACCAGGGTGCTCGGAATCTCGCCGCGGCTTGCAGGTGGGATCGAAGGGCAGGGGCTGGTGAACCGCTTCGTGATGTCGCTGGGTGCGGGCGTCTACGAAGAGACCGTGTTTCGCCTGGGCTTGCTGAGCGGCCTGGTCTTTGCGTTGGAGAAGCTCGCGCGCCTCGCCCGATGGGCTGCACTGCTCGGGGCCTTCTTGCTATCGTCGGCGGTGTTCTCCGCAATGCACCACCTGCCGCCCTACGGTGATCCGGTTGCGCTCGGGCCCTTTGTGTTCAGGGTCCTCGCCGGCCTCTTCTTCAGCCTGCTTTTCTGGCGGCGCGGGTTCGCGGTGGCAGTCTACACCCACGCCTTCTACGACATTTTCGTGCTGGTCATCAGGTAGGCTCCTGACCTCGGCGACCAGTGCTCAGGCGGCTATCTGCCTTTCTTGGTGGCAGACTTCTTGGCAGCAGCCTTTGGCGCGGGTTTCTTGGAGACCGGCTTCTTGGCGGCAACCTTGCGGGCGAGCTTCTTGGTGGCGGGCTTCTTGGCAGCAGCTTTGGTGGCGGACTTCTTGGGAGCCGGCTTCTTGGCAGCAGCCTTTGGCGTGGGTTTCTTGGGAGCCGGCTTTTTGGCGACAACCTTGGGGGCTGGCTGTTTGGCGGCTGCTTTCTCAGCAGGGAGCTTCTTGGCGGCGAGTGTCCCAGAGGCCGGTTTCGGCGCAGCGGTATCTTTTCGCGGCGCCTCCCCTGGAGTTTCTCGCACGGATGGCGCAGGCTTGGCAGGGACCGGCAGCTTCTTCTCCTTCGCCTTCGACCCGGCTGTGGGCTTGCTGGGAGGCGAACTCGACGGAAGTCCATCGTCCTCGGCGGCCAACGGCGATCCAGGAATGTCCTTGCGATTGTGGACCAAGATGCGTCGCGCATCCGCAAAGGTGATCTCCACCTTGCTCTCCGAAACGGTCTCCGAAACGAAGCCCTTGCCGAACTTGGGGTGAAAGACGATTTGGTTCTCGCGATAGCTCTCACGGAACTCGTAGGGCTTGGCGTCCTTTTCGCCGTGCTTCGCGAAGAACTCCTCCCAGGTGAGTTTTTTCATCATGGCGCGCTTGCGCGCCGCTACAGGCTCTGGGACGTCGTCCTCCGCCTCGCCGCGGGGTTTCCTGAACGAGTGCACGTCTCCACAGGGATTGCACTGGACGCGGCGAATCTCGTCCTCGTACTTGGAGATGACGACGTGANNCGTGTCAGCCTTGCATTTTGGGCAAAAGGCTTCTACATCGGATCCGACCTCGTCGACCTCATCTTCGAACATGAAGTCCATTATCAGCGCCCCGAATTCACGACAACTTCGGCTAGTAACACAGCTAACTTCGAGGTGCAACAAATCACAGGTCGTAACAGCTGAAAAACAGGGCACATCTCGCGCATAGCGTCACGTAGAGTTCGAAATTTGCTAAGCATTTCAACTGGTTACGCAGTGAGGCGCGAGATGGAAGCCAAGTGGAATAAAACTCCGGCCAGGCAGGCCGGGGGCCGTAGCGCCACCAGGTCCTGTTGTTGTAGAAGCGGGTGCAGGCCGTAGATGCGCTATTTCGACGCCCGAGTCATTGAGAACCGGTCACTCGGCGCAGGGTATTTCGTTCTTCGCCTCGGAGGCTGCGAACCACTCGCGGTAAGTCGGCCTGGCCAGTTTGTGATGCTTCGAGGTGACTGGGGCCGAGACCCTCTCTTGCCGCGGCCCTTGTCGCTATTGTCGGTTGCTCATGATGGGCGTGCTGACTTGCTCGCCAAGGTGGTGGGCAAAGGCACCGCGTTAATGGAGCGATCGCCTCCGGGAGCGCGAGTTTCTGTCCTCGGACCCCTGGGAAACAGCTTTCCCGTGCCATCGGCGGATGTGACTGACCTGCTTGTGGCCGGTGGCGTCGGCCTGCCGCCACTCTTCATGCAGGCCGAGGCGGCAGCGCGCCTTGGCCTGGCCAACAGTTCTGAGATGCTCTACGGAGGTCGGACCTCACGTGACCTAGTGCTGCTGGGGGAGATGCGCGGTCTAGGAATCGCCCTCCGCCTGGCCACCGAAGACGGCTCGTTGGGACGCCGGGGGCGTGTGACGGACGAGTTGGAAGCACGCCTCGAACGCTGGCGGGCAGCGGCCTCGACCCAGATCCTGCGCGTCATGGCCTGTGGCCCGCGCGAGATGCTTTGGGCCGTCGGGCGCATCGCCCAAGGGTATGGCGTCGAGTGCTACCTCTCACTGGAGGAGCAGATGGCCTGCGGCATCGGCGTCTGTCTTGGCTGCGCGGTAGCGGCGCAGACCAGCCCGTACCTCTACGTGTGCAAGGACGGTCCGGTCTTTGCCGCCGCCGAAGTAATGGCCCGTGCGACGGCCGCGTCGACCAGCCGGAGCGAAGGGGGCGCGCAGTGACGTCCAGCCACGATTTGATGGAAGGAAGAGCGCCAGCACTCCTCACGACCTGCGGCGGAATCGACCTTGGCAATCCCGTTCTGACAGCGTCGGGTACGTTTGGCTATGGCCAGGAGTTTGATGCGCTGCTCTCTTTGCGGGGCTTGGGCGGACTAGTCACCAAAGGGATCTCGCCCCAGCCCCGTTTTGGCAATCCGCCCCCGCGCATCTGCGAGACCGCCGCAGGCATGCTCAACTCCATCGGCCTGGAGAACGTCGGCGTCGAGGCGTTTGCGCGGGAAAAGCTACCGTTCCTGCGTTCTTGCGGGACCCGAGTGTTGGTCAACTTTTTCGGCACGACGTTCGACGAGTACCTCGACTGTGGCGCCCGGCTGGCCGCGCTCGACGGGGTGGATGGACTGGAGATGAACGTATCCTGCCCCAACATCAAGGCAGGAGGTATCGAGTTCGGCCGCGATCCGCTGGTACTGGGTGATCTGGTAAAGGCCTGCCGGGCCGTCATCCGCAAGCCCTTGTGGGTGAAGTTGACACCCAACACGTCGGACATCGTGGCGCTGGCGCGCGCCTGTGCCGACAACGGGGCCGATGCAGTATCGATCATCAACACAATCACCGGAATGGCTATCGACGCGCGCACCCGCCGGCCGAAGATCGCGACGGTGTTCGGGGGCTTGTCCGGTCCAGCTATCAAGCCGGTTGCCCTGCGCATGGTGTACCAGGTGCATCGGGCGAAGATCCCCATTCCCGTCTGTGGGATAGGCGGTATCCAGGACGGTACCGATGCGGTCGAGTTCTTGCTCGCGGGAGCGAGCTGTGTGCAGGTCGGCACGCAGAGCTTCGTTGACCCAGCCTCGGCAGAACGGATCATCCGCGAGATAGAAGAGTACTGCCGTGCCCATGGCGTAACTGATGTGCGCGAACTCATCGGCGGTCTGGCGATCGGCCAATAACCGTAGCCGGCGGCTTTGGGAGGGAACGGCGCACGGATGCTTCGCTGGGTCAATACTGGAGTCTGGCACTCGGTCAATAGGGTTACGCCGAATTAGCAGACAGGAAATACGCCGGAAACCTTGGATCGCTAGTCTTTTCCTCGGATGGTTCGCGAAGAGGATTGAAGCCAAAGCCAAGCCCCTCTAGTCTCTGCGCCGGGTGACACATGAAAAAAATCGAAGNNTTCGGAAGTCAAGGGATTCGGGCGCACGGGGGGCAGGAAAGAGGTGTATCGCGGCTCGGCCTACGTCGTGGACTTTGTGCCCAAGGTCCGTGTCCAGATCGTGGTCAAGGACGACATGGTCAAGGACGTTGTGGAAGCCATCATGTCGGTGGCTCGCACGGGCCACATCGGGGACGGAAAGATCTTCGTATTGCCCGTGGAAGAAGTCATTCGCATACGTACTGGCGAGCGTGGCGAAGACGCCCTCTAGCTAGAGGGATTCAGTGGTTCGCCCAAGGACAAACATGCGCAACTAACGCGCAGGAGGAGCGTAGCAATGTCACCAGCCGAGGTATTGAAACTGATCAAGGAACGCGGACTCAAGCTCGTGGATTACAAATTCGTGGATCTCTTGGGCCAGTGGCAGCACACCACCATGCCGATCCACCGGATCACGGAAGAATGTTTCACCGAGGGATTTGGCTTCGACGGAAGCTCCATCCGTGGCTGGAAGGCCATCCACGAGTCCGACATGATCTTTGTTCCTGACGCCAGCACGGCGTGCGTCGACCCGTTCTTCAAGGAGCCGACCCTCTCCCTCATCTGTGACATTGTCGACGCCGTCACCCACCAGCCCTACAGCCGCGATCCGCGCTATATCGCCAAGAAAGCCGAGGCGCACATCAAGCAGATCGGCTTGGGTGATTCCGTGTATCTTGGTCCGGAACCGGAGTTCTTCATCTTCGACGAGGTTCGTTTCGGCGAAGGGCCGAATCACTCATTCTACAAGGTCGATTCTGTCGAGGGTCGCTGGAACAGCGCGAACGATGAAGAGGGCGGAAACCTTGGCTACAAACCAGACTACAAGCGCGGCTACTTCCCGGTGTCACCCAACGACACCCAGTACGATATACGCGCTGAGATGGCGCTGACCCTGCAAGGGGTCGGGATCCCTATCGAGGTTTTCCACCACGAGGTGGCGACCGCAGGCCAGGCTGAACTGTCCATGCTCTTCGACAAGCTTCTGGTCATGGCCGACCGGACCATGTGGTACAAGCACGTGGTCAAGAATGTCGCGCGTCGCAACGGCAAGACCGCGACCTTCATGCCCAAACCGCTCTTCGGGGACAACGGTTCGGGGATGCATTGTCACCAGTCGATCTGGAAGGGTGGCAAGAACGTCTTCGCCGGCGACAAGTACGCCGGACTGTCCGAGACGGCGCTTTACTACATCGGCGGTCTCATCAAGCACGCGCCAGCCCTGCTGGCCATCACGAACCCGGGGCTCAACAGCTATCGCCGCCTGGTGCCCGGCTTCGAAGCGCCGGTCAACCTGGCCTATTCGTCGCGCAACCGCTCGGCCGCCATTCGCGTGCCGGTGGCCGCCTCGGCCAAGGCCAAGCGCATCGAGTTTCGTTGTCCAGACCCGACCACCAATCCATACCTGGCCTTTGCCGCCATGCTGATGGCTGGCGTCGACGGCGTCGAAAACAAGATCAAGCCCGGCGATCCTCTGGACAAGGACATCTACGCCCTGTCGCCAGAGGAAATGAAGGATGTGCCCAAGGCGCCCGGCTCGCTCGATCAGGCCATTGAAGCCCTCAAGAAGGATCACGCCTTCTTGNNCGCCTTCTTGCTCAAGGGCGACGTTTTCACCAAGGACGTCATCGAAACGTGGATCGATTGGAAAGAAGAGAACGAGATCAAGCCGTCGCGCCTCCGCCCGACCCAGCTTGAGTTTGCCCTCTACTTCGACGCATAGCGCACAGGCACCACAGGCCAGCGCAAAGGCGCTGTCGCAGCCGTGCAGAGTAGAAGATCTCTCTTTGCGGATGCGTCAGCGCCTTCTTGCATTTTGAAATGGGCGTTCCTGGCGTGGAGATGCGTCGAAAGCGGTTGCACACCAAGCAAGACCTAGCCTAGAGTTTTCCGTCTAGTGTTGCTTTCTTTCGGTTGGTCAGACCGGAATGTCCACTCTGTCTCTCGCCGAGCGGGTCGTGCGATCCGCTTGGCGCATAGCGCCTCAGAAGACTCTGTCCGAGATCGTCGGATGGGGGGCCAGGCGCACCTTGCCGCGGCCATTTCGCACTATGCTGCTCAAGTCATTTGCCAGGAAGTACGAGATTGATCTGGCGGAGGCCGAATGGCCGCTTGACCAGTACACAAACCTGCACGAGCTTTTCACGCGCAAGCTGCGACCGGGAGCGCGTTTGGTTGCCTCGGATTCTGATGCAGTGGTGGCGCCTTCTGATGGAGTGGTGTGCGACGCAGGCGTGGTGTCGGCTGGCAAGCTGTTGGAAGCGAAAGGCTCAGTCTTCACCCTGTCCGACCTGCTCGCAGATGGCGAGATGGCGGCTCGGTTGGAGGGAGGCCAGTATCTCGTGACCTACCTTTCGCCGCGCGACTACCACCGCGTTCACGCGCCCGTGAGCGGCAGAATCGCCGCGTGGACGCACATCCCAGGCCGACTATTCCCAGTGGGAAGCCGCAGCGTTGCCCGCGAGATTGGGCTGTTTGCGCGCAACGAGCGCTTCGTTACCTTCATCGAAGGAGCCGCTGGCGTGTCGGTCGTGGTGATGGTGGCGGCTGTGGGTGTAGGTCACATCACGGCCAGCTACGATCCGGAGGTCGCTACCCATACTCCAGGATTTGCGACCGGTGCTGTGCGCAGGAAGAGTTTCGCTGAACCGCCACGCATCGTGCGCGGCGACGAGTTGGGAGTCTTCAATCTCGGGTCCACGACCATTGCCGTGTTCGAGCCGGAGCATGTGGTTCTCGAAAAGCTGGAGGTAGGTAGCAGCCTGCGCATGGGATCTGTGGTCGGAAGGCTCATCCGTCAGGAGTGGCGTCATGAACAAGAATGATTCCGCCGCTGGCCCGCCTCCGTCTGCCCCACCGGAGATCGTGGGCAAGAACGGGCCGCTGGCGGAAGCCACCCAGGGCCGTGATCCAACACTCAAGTGGTGCGTGCCGGATCTGGCCGGCAATCCGGCTTTGCCGCCCACACCCCAGCCGCCAACCAGCTATCCGGCCGTCAGCGAGAATAACCTGGCGAACCACAAGACATCGAGTTTTCCCGAGGCTCCTGCCGGAAGCGCGATTAGAGGTGCGTTGCCCGAGGCCATCCAAGAATCCGCTCGCGATGCGTCTTCGCCTCGAAGCGAGAGCATAGAAATCATTCTTGCTGACGGCCCGGCAGAGGCCGGCGAGCTTGAGCCACTCGCGAGGCCGGAAGCGCCGGCAGGCGTGACTTCGCCGCCGAAAGTAGCGATGGAAGCTGTCACCCCGCCGCCACGGCCAGCAATGGAGCCAGTGACTCCTCCGCCAAAAGCGGCGATGGAAGCTGTCACTCCGCCACCGAAGCCCGCGATGGAGCCGGTGACTCCGCCGCCGCGGCCCGCGATGGAGCCGGTGATTCCGCCGCCGAAAGCGGCGATGGAGCCGGTGACTCCGCCGCCAAAACCAGAGGCTGTCTTGGCGCCCGCGCCGCCCGCACAAGTTCCGGCGTCCTTACCTCGTCCCTCGCCGCAGGGAGGCCTGCTGGCAGCGCCCGCCGCAGGCGCAGCCCGGCCAGCGCTGCAGGTAGGCTCCACGACCGGCGCACTGCCAGAGGCCCCGATAAGGACGGCCGAGACCGCCGAGGTTGGAGATGCCGATTTTGAGGTCATGGAGCCGGGCGAACCCGCATCCTCCGCAGCCCCTGCGCCGCCGCCGGTACCTGGCATTCCCGGGGCACCGGCAACCACGTCGCAAGGGCTACGGCCGGAATCTGCGTCGGACACGGGCGGATCGGTCGGGGCCGCCGCGGCCTTGGCGAGAGAGGCACTGTCTCTACCCGAGGCCCTGTCGCGCCGGCCTCTCAAAAAGAGGCTCAAGCCTTGGTTTGAGGAGGTCTTCGACGAGAACTACTTGCGCACCCTGCCATTTATGACCGCGCAACAGACGCTGCGGGAGACGGCCTTCATTGAAGAAGCCCTTTCTTCGCCGCCTGATGGCGAGCTGCTGGATATTGGGTGCGGCTACGGCCGACATGCTATCGAGCTTGGCCAGCGTGGATTCCGCGTGACGGGGCTTGATCTTTCTTTGCCGCTTCTCATCCGCGCGGCCGACGAAGCCCAGCGTCGGGGGTTATCGGTTAATTTCGTTCATGCGGATATGCGTGAGATGACCTACGACAGCCAGTTCGCCGCCGCCTACTGCGTTCTCACGTCATTCGGCTACTTCGACGAGGAAACCAACCTGCGCGTCGCTTCGTCGATCTGCCGCGCGCTCAAGCCCGGCGGTCGGTTTCTGGTTGAGGCCATCAACCGGGACTACATCGTGTCCGATTTACCCAGCCGAGTCTGGTGGGAAGGCGATGGATGTGTGGTGCTGGAAGAAGTGGATTTTGATTTTCACACGAGCCGCGTATTGATCCGACGGTCTATCGTCTTTGTAGATGGGCGCCAGGTCGAGAATGAGATCTCGATTCGCGCCTACAGCCTGCATGAGCTGGGCAGGGTCTTGCGCCGAGCTGGGTTCCAAGTCGTTGACGTGTCTGGAAGCCTCACAGCCAAGGAGCCATTTCTTGGGGCCGCATCGCGCCATGTAGTCATAGTCTGTGAGCGTCCGATGACGTAGCCAGACAGCCCGGAGCGGTATTTGTCGCATTTCCGCGCCGTGACTGAACAATCCGGCGGTTTAGCGACACTAACATCCCAGAAACCGAAGGGTGTCGGGCGGGAAAGCCTACTGGCTCGCTCTGGGACACTTGGCGCTGCCAGCCGGCCTGCGATTGACGCTAATGAAACCAATGGCTGGAGTCGAACATCCTAGTGTACGAAAGGTAATTAACGATGCCAGGAATATTCTGGCGCCCGGAGCCGTATACGTGTAGTAGGAAACACTCCAAGGAATACCTTAACGAGAAGTAGCGATGGATCGTACAGCAACAAAGATGAAAACAGCTCGCAGGCAACGGCCGGCGAATAACCGCGTCAAGCCTGGGCGTCGCCATGGGCGAACCATTGCTGAGGAGCCAAGCGCATTGCTGCGACCAGCCAATGATGTTGGCATCGATCTGGGACTGCCTGAGCCGCCGATGGTGGAAGCTGCCTTCGTGGCTGGAGTCGATGATCTGCCTGCCGACCTGGAGCCTATCGAGAAGGTGGTGGCCGCAGTCCAGGAAGAGGATCTTGAGGTCGAGCTGGCCCCGATTCCCGAAGAGGAGGGCGACGACGACTCGGAAGGGGAAGAAGAGGAGGAGGTCGTTGCTCGTCCTGCCGGGGCTGAGGGTGAGGCCAAGAAGTCCGAGGAGCCGCAGAGCTTCCTTTCGATGTACTTTCGCGATATGGCGGAGTTGGAAGTCTTGCGTCCCGAACAGGAGTTCGAGACGGCACGCCACATAGAGGAACTTGAACTGGGTCTGTGGAGGGTCATCCTGACCTTCGCTCCTTGGGCGGGGCACGCCGCCGCAACCGTCGAGGCTGCGATCGGCAAACCTCTGTCTGAATTCAGGGCCTACCGAACCGTGGCCGAGCGGGCTGGTCGCGGTGCCAGTGCGGTGAGAAACCGGAAGCTAGAGAAACTGGTGGATGGCCTTGCCGTCAAGTTGAAGGAGCTGGACATTGACCGGGTATTCGTCGATGCCGCCATGGCGGAGATCCATCGCTTGAACGGGGCGGCCAGGCTTGGTCGCCCCATCGAAGGTCTTGGCTTCCCGACTGCAAACAAGGCTTTCCGCCAGTTCGTAGAGAGCGTGTCTTCCAAGGCGGCAGTGGTCAAGCGCGCCAAGAACGAGTTCGTGAAAGCGAACCTGCGCTTGGTGGTGTCCATCGCGCGGCGGTTCAACCATGGTCGTTTGCCCCTGCCTGATCTAATTCAAGAGGGCAACATCGGCCTGATGAAG
>PMJE01000175.1 GCA_003157315.1 Myxococcales bacterium
ACCTCGCCGTACATTTCTGGCTTGAGCTCGCCCTTCGGATTCATGAAGTGCAGGTGCACCTTGGTGGTGCGAGTCTTCGGGTCGAGCAGCGGATCGATGAAGGCCACCCGACCCGAAAAGGTACGGTCGGGGTACGCGGGCAAGGTCAAGGAGGCCTTCATGCCCACATGAATGCGGGACAGATCGGTCTCGTAGGCGTCGGCCATTCCCCATATCTCGCGCAGATCGGTGATCTCGTAGGGCGCCTCGCCTGGGCTCACCCGCGCCCCCTGCACGACGTTCTTGGCCGTGACCACACCGGAGATGGGCGAGACCAGGGTCAGCGTTTTGGTTGGCTGCCGCGTGCGCGCCAGCCGATCGATCTCTGCCGCCGGCACGTCCCACAGTTCCAGCCGCCTGCGTGCCGAGGCCATCAGGTTTTGGCCATCTGCAGACAACGCTGCGCCCTTGGCAAGGACCTCGCTGGTTTGCAGCGCAAGCAAGTATTCGTTCTGCGCTGCCAGCAGGCTCGGGCTATAGACCGAGAAGAGCGGTTGGCCTTTGCGAACCGATTGCCCGACGAAGTCCACGTAGATCTTCTCGACGAATCCTTCTACTTTCACGTTGGTCTTGCGGACCTGTGTGGGGTCGATCTGAATGCGCGCGGGCGTGCGCCAGGTCGCGCCGATGGATCCCTTGGTGACGGCGACCGTGCGCAGCCCGATGAGCTGCTGCCGCGCCGGATCGATGCTGACCGTGGCCAGGCCCTGCACCGGCGCACCACCGGCCAGCTCGTCTTCGTAAACTGGGACATAGTCCATGCCCATCTCATCCTTGCGCGGAACTGGCGAGGTTTGCTTCGGATCCATGGGCGAACGGTAGCGAGCGATCTTGCGCGCGCCGGGCTTTGCGGCCGCACTGTCGTTAGTCGAGGCGGACGACACCAGAACCAGCTTCATTCCGCAGATCGGACAATCCCCGGGGTGATCCGACGTGATGGCCGGGTGCATGGGGCACTGGTAGAGCGGCTTCTTCGCCGCAGTCGCTGTGGGCGCGTTCTCCTCCGCTGGGCCGTGCCTATGCATCTTCAGATACATACCTGCGCCGCCGATCACAATCCCGGCCGCAACTGACCCGAGCGCCACCGCGATGAGACGTCGCGACGGCCGGTGCGGTTCGGGATTCTCCGGCGCCTCGGAGCCTTGGGTCTTGTCCGCGTCCATGGATTGCTCCGTTCTACATGCCTGATGTTGAGGCGCTGGCGCTGTCCGCCCCTTGCTGCGAGCCCGCCGATCGACTCGACCATGAGGAAACAGGAGTCGCACCTGCACCCGGTATCGCAGGGCCACCCATTCCGCCCGTCGCGGGCCCGCCTGGCGCATCCAGGCTGATCTCCCGCTCAGCTATGGCGATCCGTTGCGCCGCCGCGACCGAATCGAAGAAGCCATTCACGTCACCCAGGTAGCCGGCCAGCGCTTCCAGGACAGAGGCGAACGTCACGCGGCCGACCTGGTACTGCGCAAGCGTGCTTGCAACCGTGGCATCCGACTGGACGAGCAGCCCAGAGCGGTACAGGTGGTTGGCCTCCAGCAGCGCGCCCATGGCCGCCAGCCTCTCATGAATCCGCTGCCGCAGAAGCTGCCGGATCGCCTCGGCTCCATTCCGCGCCGCCTCACCGCTCGCCCGATTCTCCGCCACGGCTCGCGATTGCTTCTGCGCGCCCCAGATCGGTAGGTTGAATGCCACCCCGGCCAGCCACATGGTTTCGAAACCGCCCCAGCGGGGCATCACTCCTGCGCTCACCGTCACGTCTGGCCAGCGCTCTTTGTTTGCCAGGTCCACGCGCCGGCCGGCCTGCTCTCCGGCCAGCAATGCCTTCTTCAGTTCCGGGCTCTCCGCCTCGGCCGCTGTAGCCGCCTGTTCTGGATCGGGCAACACCGGGTCCGGCAGGTCAGCCAGGGTCCGCGTCGTTGCGACCGGCTCGGTCAGCGGGTGCCCACGCAGCCGATTGAGCACGGCGATTCGTCGGTGCTCCTCGCCTTCCAGCGCCCATCTCTGCTGACGTAGGCGGTTTCTTTGCAGTTGTGCGCGCAGCAGATCGGACTGCGCCGCTTCCCCGGCCTCGTAGCGGATGCGAGCCAGCCCTTCTGACTGCGCCCAAAGCGACTCCAGTCTCGCCAGCAGGCCGAGCTGGTCACGCACCAGCAGCAAATCTAGGTAGGCCCGCTCTACCTCAGCCGCTACCGAGAGCAGCACGCGCCGCAGATCGGCCTCGGCCTCACGCGTGCCCAGACCGGCCAGCTCGCTACGCAGCCCACGTTTGCCCGCCCAGGGAAAGGTCTGCGACGCCATGATTGAGATCCAACTCGTCTCCATCTTGCCGATCTGGATGCTGCTGAATCCGTCGTTCTGGATACCGAAAGAAAGAGTCGGGTCAGGCAGGGCTCGGCTCTGCGGCGCGCGCTCAGCCTCCGCCGCGATCTGCGCACGCGCCTGCGCCAGCTCGGGCCGCTTCTCCATGGCCTGCTGGACCAGGCCACGCAGCAAGGGATCCTCCAGCAAGCTCGGTCCGGTGGGAGCCGGTGGAAGATCTGCTGCCCGAACCGATGTAGCAGCCAACAAGACAAGGAACGGCAGCCGTCCCATGATCTCACTCAACTATGATGACGCCGGCGATCATGTCCATCGCGCAGGCGTAGCGAATCTGGCCCTTCTTGCTGGGCGTGAAGGTGATCTCGACCGGCTGATTGAGCGGCAGCGGCTTGTTGATGCCGAAGTCTTTGATCACGATCTCCTTGGCGCAAGTCACGTCGGTCTTACGCGTGACGATTAGCTTCACCGGCTGCCCGGCCTTAACCTTCACTTGCGCGGGCACGAATCCCTCACTGGTGACCTGCATGGTTACCAGCTGTTCCTGGCCCTTTTTGCCATCGGCCGGTTTGGCCAGCGCCGACGCGCCGGCAACNNAGAAAGCGTGACAGGCAGAACTTGCCCGTCTAGCCACGGTGGGCGCGACGAAACACCAGCATGGGGCCGAAGCCCAGGGCAATCCCGATCCCCATGCCGATGATCCCATGCACTCCCACGCAAGAGTTGCCGATCGCACCCGTGAAGAGAGCTGTCGCCGCGGCGCTAAAGAACACGGCAATCGGATTCTCCGATCGGGCGGCAACGCGAGCGATGAAAAGACCGGCGAGAACCCCACCTCCGATGCAAAGAGGCAGGCACACGCCATAGCAAGCATTGCCCATGCAAACATGGCCGTGCAACTTGGCGATAATCCCAGCGCTCAGGGGCAGAAGCCCGTAAACGATTCCCGGCAGAACCGCACGACCCGCGGCTCGTCCCCGCCAGAGCAGGAACATCGAGGCGAGATAGAGCAGCGAAGCGAGCACCAAGGGAAACGACACTTCATGAACCATGAGTGCCACCATTGCACCGAGGAGCAGCGTCGGAATCGACCAAGCAGCAGCGTGCCGCAAGCGTCCAACCTCGTAGGCGCGCTTTGCTCGTTCCCGCAAATCTGAGGATTCAGTTGCCATAGACTTTTCTCCAGGCTTCCTTCAGCCGAACCAGGGCACGCTCTCGCCGTTTTCGAAACGTGGCGCCAGGAACGGTTGCTGGGCCTTCATCGTTGAAGGTTGCGACCAGAGTCTGCTGATCCGATTCCGAAAGAGTGCCGAGCACCTGTCGTGCCACCGTCACGAGTTGCTCGCGGGAGATGCGCGCCTCCGGGCTCTCAGCCGGATCAGCCGAGTCATAACCTTCCACGAATGTTGTTCTTGAACGCGCCATCTGCTTTCGCACGGTCCTGACTTCCCAGGCCGCGATGGTTATCGCCCAGGTGAACGCGTCGCCCATGCGATCAAACGACGAGGCTCGACTGAAGACTTTCAAGAGGGCCTGCTGCGCGGCATCTTCAGCATCCGCACCCGAAAGCATCTTGCCGCAAAACGAGGTCACGACCGGCCACAGGTCTGCATAGACCTGGTCGAAGGCAGAGCGATCGCCATCCGCAAGACGGATCATGAGATCATTCACACGCTTCCGGGCTTCGGCGTTCATCAGTCGCTGGTTTGCCTATGGTTCGAAGGTCGTGGCGACACTGGTCTTGAATATGACGAATTTCCGTTTCCTGAGCCCGGCCTTTCCGGAGTTCACCGCCCGTAGGCCGTAGAAGAGGAAACGTGACAGGTACAATAGAAATACCTTCACGCCCGGGGCGAAGCCGGGCCACGCGCGAGAAGCACGCGCCAGCGGCTGATCCAGGCAAGCAGACGCACGAGCGGGGCGATGGAGAGCGGCCGGGTCAGACGGAGTGGACGTTTGCGCAGAACACTCTCCACCACGTCAACCGCCTGGTCGAGGGTGTACATGAAAGGCCGCACCGAAGCGCGCGCCATCTTGGTATCCACGAATCCGAGACGCAGGTTGCTGACCGCCACGCCGTGCGGCCGCAAAGCCAAGCCCAAGCCTTCGAAGTAGTTCGACAGCGCGGCCTTGGACGCTGCGTAGGAGGGAAACTCGGCCTGCACCAGCACATCGGCCTGGCTGGACAGCACCACGAAATGCCCACGACCGACCGCGACCATTGCGGGCACGATGACCTCGGCGCTGCGCAATGCGCCCAGCAGATTCACCTCGAAGACGTGAACGTCGCTGCGCAGATCCCGCGGATCGAACGAGCCGCCGATGCCCGCGCAGTAGATGCAGGTGTCGACCAGGCCCTGCCCGACAATCGCACGCAGTTTCTCGACGTAGTCGCGATCGCTGACGTCGAGCACATGGTGGCGGTAGCCAGCGTGTGCAACCGGGCTCGCCCGGCGCGAGATGCCGGTGATCTTCCAGCCGCGATCGAGCAGCCTGCGCGTGCTGTGCAACCCGATGCCGTCGGAGTTTCCGATGATGAGGACGTGGCAGGACGGGGGCGGCATGGGCCCGAGAATAGCCCGACATCCGCGCACTCGCTTATGACACCTCGTGGTTCACGCATTCGGTTACAGAACACTTCGCGTTTCCTCGCGATTTCCCAAGAGCACCGCGTCGACAGTGAATCTAGGGCACGAGCTTCCGCAACATGCGACGTGCCCATCCGGCCCTGCCTGTCCGTTATAATGGCTGGGCTACCAACAAAGGTGTCTTCTATGCAATCCAATACTCTTGCAGGGCTTATCGCTATTCTGAGTTTCTGCCTCCTGCTTGCTTGTTCCTCGGCCCAAGTTTCGCTGAGCAACCCGCCTTCCGGTGGTGGGAATGCTGGTACGCTTGGCACCCAGGGTGGTGGCGGCGGCGGGATTTCGCTGAGCACGGCGCAATCAACCCAGCCCGACGACACTGCCAACAAGCCGGCTCCGCCAGGATGTGGCGATGGCAGTCTGACCAAGGACGAGGCATGCGACGACGGCAACAGGGTTTCCGGCGATGGCTGTGCCGCCAACTGTTTGCGGGTAGAGCCGGGCTACTCCTGCGTGCCCGCCGGGCAGCTATGTCATCCCGTCGCCCGTTGTGGCGACAGCGTCCTGGTCACGCCCGAGCAGTGTGATGACGGGAACACGGTTGCCGGCGACGGCTGCTCGCCCACCTGCAAAGTCGAGCTTGGCTACAAGTGCAGCAGCAGCACGACCAACGGCAAGAGTGTTTGCACCCACACCACCTGCGGAGACGGGAAGGTCGAAGGCGCGGAGGGCTGCGACGACGGCAACTCCATGCCTTTCGATGGCTGCTCATCCGATTGCCAGAACGAGCCCAACTGCAGCGGCGCCTCGTGCACATCCAGGTGCGGCGACGGCATCGTACTCGGCGAAGAGTGTGACGACGGCAACAACACTGATGGCGACGGCTGCTCCAAAGATTGCAAGATCGAGACCGGCTTCAATTGCACCCAGCCGACCCTCGGCGACAAGATGATGGTTCCGGTGATCTATCGCGACTTTCGCTATCACAACCCCACAGAGTTCGAGGCTGGGATAATTGGCCAAACCACGGCCGTCCTCGGCCTGGTCAAGAATGATCTCGACTCCGACGGAAAGCCCGTATACACGGGCACGGGCGGCAACATCATAAGTGCGGCGGACTTCGCCGAGTGGTATCGGACCTCCAGTGTGAACCACGCGACCGCGTCCAAGTTGGCGCTCTGGAACAACGGCCAGGGTGCGTACGTCAATCGCTATGGGCCCAATGGGGAAAAGTGGCCGACAACCATCCCTGCCTATTTTTGCGGCAACGTCGGCAACGAAGTAAACGGTCAGCCCTGCACGTTTGTGTACGGCAAGACCGACTGCGACACTGACCTGGCGCTAGGCTACACGTTGCTCAAGTGCACCGCGAGCGGCGGCAACTACACCGCGACCTTCGTGATCGCCGAAAGCGACGGCAATCCCCTGTTTTTCCCGGTCGACGACGATCTCTTCACGCCTCTTACCGAGCGTAGCTTCGCGACGATTCCACCGTACTACGACCCGAGTGCGACCTGGCCGCACGACGTGGATGACAACGGAGCCGATCGGTTGCACAATTTCAGCTTCACCAGCGAAGTCCGCTATTGGTTTCTCTACGCCAAGGGCAACACTTACACCCTCGATTTCGTCGGTGACGACGATGTATGGGTCTTCATAAACAAGAAGTTGGCAGTTGATCTGGGCGGCGTCCATACCCCCGTGCAGGGCTCGGTCACGCTGGATGCCACGAAGGCATCTAGTCTGGGTCTTGCTGACGGCAAGGTCTACGAAATAGCCGTGTTCCAAACCGAACGCCAGACAACTGGATCGTCCTACAAGCTGACCCTGACCGGCTTCAACGCGGCTCCCAGCGATTGCAGGCCAATTTGTGGTGACGGAATCCTGGAAATTGGGGAAGAGTGCGACGACGGCGTGAACGCAGGCGGATACGGGCAATGCGGCCCGGGCTGCAAGCTAGTGGCTGGCTACTGTGGCGACGGAATCGTACAGCCGGGCGAGGATTGCGACGATGGCGTCAACAACGGCAATCCCTGCCCGTCCGGGTGCCGCATCATCATTATCGACTAGTGTCCTGTAAGAGAAAAA
>PMJE01000358.1:0-7542 GCA_003157315.1 Myxococcales bacterium
GGCCACCGTGCTTGGCCGCGTACAACGCCTGGTCGGCGTTGGCAATCAGCTCCTGCTTGCTCTTGCCGTCTTCGGGATAGACCGCCACGCCCAGTGACAGTGTTGCCCTGAACGCACCCTTGGCCGAGTCGTGCTTCTGCGCGCCTACCTCTTGCCGGATGCGCTCAGCTAGTTGGCGCGCACCCGTGCGATCCGTCCCCTCCAGCACCAAGGCAAACTCCTCGCCCCCGTAGCGGGCCACGATGTCGATCTTGCGCGCACTGGCTTTCAGAATGGCCGCCACCCTCTTTAGCACCTGGTCGCCAGTCGGGTGGCCATGGGTGTCGTTGATCTTCTTGAAATGGTCGATGTCAGTCAGCAGGAACGACACGTGCGTCTGCAGGCGTTCGGCCCGACCCAACATCGCGGAAAAGCGTTCCTGGAAGGTGCGATGGTTGGTAAGGCCGGTCAGCCCGTCGGTGGTGGCCTTCTCCTCCAACGCCTCCACCATGTGGCCGTTCTGCAATGAGATGGCCACCTGGTTCGCGATCACGCCCAGCATTTCGCGACGGTCAGCCGGGAACGCGCCCGCCCGCTGCGCTGCCACAGTGAAGGTTCCCATGACCTCGTCCTTTACCAACAAAGGCAAAACGTACAGTGATTCGAAACCCTTAAAGCGCTCGCGCGGCTCGAACACGTAGGAGCCACCCCGATCATGCCAGTCGCCGGCCGCAGGCAGGGCCAGCTTGTTCTTCACCACCATGGACGCGATCGAGCCCGCGTCGCAAAATGCCCGGCCCGCAAGCTCGTCGGCCCCCTCGCCCACCACCCGACTGAGCACGTGGTTGCCATCGGTGTAGGTTGCGATGGCGGCAAAGTCGAATTCGCACGCGCCGCGCGCGCCCTCAATGGCGGCGTCATAGACCTCGGCCAGGGTCAGCGCCCGGTTGAGCGCAGCCGAGGCTCGGTAGAAACGCTCGTGCTCATGCTTCGAGCGCTCAACCGCTTGAAACACGCGCTCGGACTGTACGATGCGCATCACTTGATCGGCGGCGGCAGTGAACAACTCTACCTCACTGGCCGAAAACCCAGCCCCCGCCTTGCGATCGCCGACCAGCACTCCGCGCAGGGACAGCCCCTCGGAGACCGGCACGCCCAAGAAGGCCGACACATCAGCCGGCCCCTGATAGTAGGGCAGAAGCGACAGTCGCGGCGATTCCAGCAGGCAAGGCCGCCGGTCTTTGATAATGGCGGCCAACACACCGGTGTGTGCCGACAGTGGCCCCTCGGCAATGTGGGATGACTCGCTCCACAGTTCTTTGAATTTCAACTTGTCGCCAGTACTGTCCAGCCAAAGCAAGGCACAGGTCTGCAATCCCATTGATCGACGGAGCAGGTCCACTGTGTGCAAGAGCTGGGCATGAATGGTCTCGATCGATCCCTGCGACAGCTTCTCTTCCTCCTCGGCCCGCGTGCGCACGTGGTGCTCGCTGCTCAGCGCCGACGAGATAAGGCGAAAATCGCGCGCCTCTTCCCGCATGGAAGCCACCTCAGCCTCCAGGCAACGCCGTCGCTCGCGGCGCTGGCGCGCGACTTCGGCGTGCAAGAAGGCGACGTTCAGCACGGCGAACACGGCAATGAAACCTGCGTGCCCGGGGAAAGCGGCCGCCGCACCGGGCGTGGCACCCGGGCCAAAGGCCATGATCGCCTCAAAGCCAAGCGCGGCCGCGGCCAGCGGGCAACCCACCGAAAGGGGGTGAAACGTCACCAAGAAGCTGACCAAGGCATAGACCAGCGGATAGGGAGGCGCAGTCACCCCGCCCACTACCGAGAGGAAGACATAGGTCGCCGCGAGCAATAGCAGGCCCATCTCGATATCGGAAACCATCTCGCGGCCGCGGGTGCGCCGACGCTCGCCATTGCCAATCCGACCGGCCAGCTTGACTAGCAAAGCCGCGGCCAGCGCAGCCACTGCCAACCCGCGTGTCCAGTCAGCACCAGGCTGGCGCAAGTCCGGGAACCAGCCCAACCACAAGAGCGCGGCCATGGTTGCCACCAGGAAAAAGCCCCACACTGTCTGCGCCGTGCACCGGATCGCGAAAGCCAGACGAGCGCGCAGCTTGGACAGCCTCATCGCCCCTCGCCGAAATCGAAGAGAATCTCGCCCGGCCGCACCCACCCCATGTCGGCGCGGGCCACGTGTTCGAGCGCGCGCGAATCCGTGTGCAGGGCCTCTACCTCGCGGGCCAGCCGCTCATTCTCGGCACGCAGGCGAGAGTTGCGGGTCTTGGCCGCCGTCAAATCACGCCGTAACTCCAAGTAGCGGGCATACCCGGAACGCGCGTAAAGGTGATACGGCACATAGCCGAAGGTGGCGGCCAAGAGAACAGCCGCCAGCCCACGCAAAATCCAGGGTCTTCGAGAATCGCGACGCATGACGGCTCCGTCTCATCAGTATGGGTACCCTGGCCAGGGCCGCAATTTTTTGGGTAGTCAGACCGATGACGCAAACGGAGACCGGGCCAGGCAGCAGGTTTTCCCGCGGTATCGCTCGCCGGATAGCCAAGCCGGCCTCGGATAGCATCTTGACGACTCATCTATTTAGCATCATGATGCCTTTGTGCGCACCACCCTCACGCTTGACGCCGATGTCTTCCACCTGGTGGAGGGGGAAGTGCATCGGGCGCGAAAGCCTTTCAAACAAGTCGTGAACGAGGCCATTCGCCGCGGCCTCTCTCCCCGTGGCGCAGGCGAGGCACAAGCCGTGTACCGGATCACAGCACATCACGCGGCCTTGTTGCCGGGGCTGGACCGGACCGCGCTCAACAAGTACGCCGACGAGCTAGAAGACGAAGCCCTGCTTGCCTCGACGCGCCGAAGGCGATCGTGATTGTTCCTGACGTCAACCTGCTGGTCTACGCTCACATGAGCGGTCTCGCCGATCACGCGAAGTCGCGGCGCTGGTGGGAGCACTTGATGAACGACCCCACGCCCGTGGGCCTTGCGGGCCCCGCGCTCTACGGCTTCATCAGGGTGGTGAGCAATCCGCGCATCTTCGATCACCCGATGACCGTCGAGAACGCCGTGGCACAGGTGGAAAGATGGCTATCCCGCAGCCAGGTCAGCTTCCTGGTTCCTGGCCCACGCCACCTGGAGATTGCCTTCCGCCTTCTGCGCGGGCTGGGCGCGGCCGGTAACCTGACCACCGATGCGCAACTGGCTGCGCTGGCCATCGAGCACCAAGCGGAACTCCATTCCAACGACGCCGACTTCGCGCGTTTCCCCCAGCTTCGCTGGGTCAATCCGCTTCGCTAGCTCATCCTGTGGTGGACATGCCAACCATCGATGTATCCTGGGTGCCGCCGACATGAAACTGCCCTTCCATGGTCCAACCGCGGGAATCCTGGTCATCGGTGAGGAGATCCTCTCCGCCAAAGTCGAGGAGGAGAATGCCCGCTATCTGGTGCGCGAGCTGCGCGGGCTNNGTGCGCCGCATCGACGTCATCCCCGACGAGATCGACGAGATTGCCGAGGCGGTGCGCGGCATGTCCAGCCGCTACGACCATGTCTTCACCTCGGGCGGGGTCGGCCCCACGCACGACGATGTGACCATGGCGGCGGTGGCCAAGGCGTTTGGGTTGTGCCCGGCTCGCAATTCGGAACTGGAAACCAAGATTCGTTCGGCCATGGGGCCCAATTTGCACGAGCGCGACTTGCGCATGGCCGATATCCCCGACGGGGCGCGGCTGCTGTATGGCGTGGATGGGGACAATTCCCGCTGGCCGGTGGTCACTGTGAGGAACGTCTACCTTCTGCCCGGAGTGCCCGAGATTTTCCGACGCAAGTTCGAGATGCTGCGCGAACTGTTCCGCGCCGGCCCCATCCTCACTCGTGCGGTCTACTCGCGCGAGGGCGAGGCCGTGATCGCGGCAACCCTCGACGCGGTGGTGGCCGAGTTTCCCGGCGTGGCGGTCGGCTCCTATCCTCAGTTCGACGTCGCCGAATACAAGGTCAAGATCACGGTCGACGGCCGCGACGCCGCCTTGGTCGAGCGTGCCACCACACGCATCGTGCAAGGCCTGGGCCCGGCGGTGGTACGCACGGAGTAGATGGAGAAGAACCATCTGCTATAAAACTGGCCGTGCCTGACCTACCCACCACTGTCAAGGGAATGAACGACATCCTCCCGCCCGAGGTGTCGAAGTGGCAATTCGTCGANNTCGTTTGCCTACCGCGAGTTGCGCACGCCGATCCTGGAATACACGCCGCTCTTCGTGCGTTCGGTGGGCGAGGACACCGAGGTGGTCGAGAAGCAGATGTACACCTTCGCCGACCGCGACGGGCAGTCGGTGTCCATGCGGCCCGAGGGCACGGCAAGCGCGGTGCGCGCGTACGTCGCGCGCTCGCAGTGGAACCGTGAGCCGGTTACCCGCTGGTACTACCTTGGCCCGATGTTCCGCCACGAGCGCGCCCAGCGCGGCCGTTTGCGCCAGTTCCATCAAGTCGGGGCCGAGGTGTTCGGCTTGGCTTCGCCATCAGTCGACGCCGAGATGATCGCCATGTTGGTAGCGCTGCTGGCCGAGACCGGGATCAAACCCTCCGACCTCGAGGTGGCGGTGAACACCTTGGGCGAGCCCGAGGAACGCGCGAGCTATCGCGAAGCCCTGCGCGGGTATTTCTCCAACCACCTCGACAAACTGGATGAAGGCTCGCGCCAGCGTTTGCAGACCAATCCGCTGCGCATCCTGGATTCCAAGGATCCCGATATCCAAGCCCTGGCCGTCAACGCGCCGGTGCTACTGGACGGTCTGGGCGACGCATCCAAACGCCACTTTGAGGCTGTGCGCGGCCATCTTTCAGCGCTAGGGATCCAAAATGTGGTCGACACCAAGCTGGTGCGCGGACTCGACTACTACACCGGTACCATCTTCGAGGTGAAGGCCAAGGTCGGTGAACTCGGCGCGCAGAACACCCTGGGCGGCGGCGGGCGCTACGATCGCCTGGTGTCGTCTCTCGGCGGACCGGAGGTGCCAGCCATCGGCTTCGCTCTGGGTGTCGAACGCGTGCTTCTCGCCTTGGCCGAGCCAGCCGAGGAGTTCGAGCCGGTGATGGCCCTGTTCATTGCGGTGCTGGGAGAAAAGGCGCAGGCCTGGGCCTTGCCGGTCGCGCACCGGCTGCGCATGGCAGGTGTTCGCGCCGAACTGGAGCATAGGCAGGCAAGCCTGAAGTCGCAGCTCAAACGCGCCGACGCGCTCAAGGCACGCCTAGCTCTTATCGTCGGTGACAACGAGTTGCAGAAGGGCAAGTTGGTCCTGCGCGATCTCGCCACTCGCCAGCAGCACGAAGTGACCGAGGCCGAACTGGAAGCGAAGATCCGGCAATTGGTGGATTTCTAGAGCGCGCGCACTTGGGCTCGCGTCACGCTCACGGCCTTGCGCCGGAATTCAGCCGCAATGCCTTGTCGGAAGCATTCGCGTAGACCACCGGCAGGTTACTTGGCTTGTCCGCCGGCACCAGCCGTAGTACAAGCCGAAGCGCCGGGCCAGGTCCATGGCCGAAGCATCGTCCAAGCTGGCGAACGCCCTTGCCATATTGACCCGCGAAGCGGGATAGCGCAGGGCCGCCGGCCTACGATCGCCNNCATCCTCGACGACAACTCGAGCACCGCGCGGCCGTGACGAAAGACGCGCACGGCGCCCGAGGTCTGGGATACCACCACCGCGATGGCCTCGGTCTCGTGGGTCATGCCGGCGGCTGCCATGTGGCGCGAGCCCAAGCCGAGCGGCACGCGCACATCCTTCTCGTCGAAGTTTAGGTAGCGGCCCGCGGCCAGTACCACGCCGTCTTCGCGCAAGACAAAGGCGCCGTCGAGCACGGCAAAGGCGCGCAGGGCGCGGCGCACCTCCGGGCTCAACATGTTGCGCTCATCTTCAGAATAGCCCTGGAACGGGTTGAGGCTGAGCGGCCGCGATTGCTCCATGACTTTGTTGGAGTCGCCAATCACGAACAGCGCCCCCACTGGCCGGCCTTCCCAACCCTCGACCCCGATGGTGACCGCCAGGTCGATGAGCGCCTCCAAGATCTCGGGCTGCACGCCTTCCGTGCGCAAGAAGCCGAAGCCCACGTCTTCCTCATCGGGGCCCACATTGACCACCAGAATCGAGTCGGGCTTGCCCACCGGCCGCGCCGAGAGCAATGCCACCACCACGTCGCCCTCGGAATAGATCCCGCGCGCGATGCCACTGACCAGGGCCAGCTTCAGCTTCTCGGGCCGACCCAGATCGTACTGCGGCAGCGGGATGACGGGGACGCCGGTGGCCTCGACCACCGCGCGTTGGGCTTCGCTGACCACCGCCTGCACCAGCTTCTTGCGCGCCCGCGGCTTGCCGCGAAAAACCTCCTCGGGCAGCGGGATGTCGCCCACGTAAAGCAGATGGTCGAAGGTTCGCTTCTGAGCGAGTGCGACCGCGACCTTGATCAGCTCCAGATGATTCTGACTCGTCTTTGCCATGACTTCGGTGTTCTCTCCCAGACCGGGATGCTACGCCAGCCCATCGCGCGCGGCCAGATTTCCAGCGTGCCCTTACCACGGCGAAGTTCACCTGCCGGCTCAGGGACGCGGCTCGGTTCGGTCTCGTGCCGTCACTTGGCCGCGCCCGTCCGCGACCAATTCGAGGAAACGGATCTCGGGCAGCCGGGCCACCACCTCGTCGAGATCCGGAGCCTCCTCGCGACGGGCCAGACCCATGATGTGCTGGCCGCCAAAGCGGTACTCACCCGTGGGCGGCAAGGGCGGTCTCGCGAGCAGAAAGCGCGCGCGCTCGGCAAGCGCATCGGGCATCCAAACGAACGAGGCGGGCACATCGGGGATGAGCAAAAGCGGTTGTGGGCCCATTGGCCATCGCAACTTGAGCGCCAAGTCCAAATCCTTCACCGCGTTTCGCACCAGGAAGATGGTGTGACCGGCCTGCGCACCCTGGGCCACGGCGTCGTGAGCCGCAGCCAAAACCGCACGGTAGCGACGGACCTCTCCCATGCGCGCGGCGGTCGAGCCCAAGCCCATGACCGCCAGCAGGCTGATGGCGGCGATCATCGCAGCCAACCCGCGCGTGTCGGCAGCCAGGGCCAACATGAGCATGAGTCCAACCGCCGGCAGGTAGAAGTAGCGCGCGCCCACCACCCAACCCGCCGCTGGCAGCGGCAGCAAGGCCAGCAACGTCCAGAGGACAGGAAACCACGCGCGGGCGCGCAGCGCGAATACTCCGGCGATTAGCAACAGCCCGCCGCCCACAAGCCACGCCAGGACCTCGGGGAAAGGCGCATACGCTGTTACCGCGTGAACCAGCCCCCCGGTCATCTGCAGGCCTCGTCCCCACCAAGGCGCAACCGGATCGTTGCTGCCGCCCANNACAAGTGCGCGTAGCGAAAGCCGGCGCTGGGCCGCTCGTCCCCAGAGCGCCGCCACGCCGAGCAACGGCAACACCAGCGCCGTTTCCTTCGAGAAATACGCCAGTGCAGCCAGCACAACCGACACCGCTCGCCAGCCTAGTCGCGTGGGGAGCC
>PMJE01000358.1:7551-7725 GCA_003157315.1 Myxococcales bacterium
GCCGCTTCGCGCTCGGCCGGCGCGACCAGGAACAGGGCACCTGCCGCCAATGAGACCCGAAGGGGAAACCCGACCCCGCGGCCCAGCGCCACGAGCAAAGCCGCACTCCCCGCGTGCAGCAGAAACCCGGCCAAGGCAAACGGCCAGGTCGCCCCCTGCCCCACCCGATCGAGC
>PMJE01000272.1 GCA_003157315.1 Myxococcales bacterium
CATGAAAGCCCTGGTTGAACTGGTCCTGACGGGTGTCAGCGAAGAAGACGTCAAATCGCTTCCAGGTGGTGTCGATCTGATCATTCTGGTACGCGGGAAAATATTGTGGATCCGAGCCAAACTTGACCAGGTAGGGGCTGCAATTGTACCTCTTGTCGCTAATGTACACGCAGGAAGTGAAGCCAGGGTCAGTGCCATCGGGCACGGGCAGGCCCGCGAAGGTGGCTTGCGCATCGCTGTAGACATCTTTGAGCATGACCTGCACCCGGGTAAGCGGAGCGGTCGCCTTGGCCCAAAACGAGATGCCCTTGTACTTTGAGGCGTCGTAGGTTCCTTTGACGCCCAAGTCGCAATCCGTCGCGTCAGTCGTGGTCTTCGGCACGAAGTCCGTCCCCAGCGCCGCCCCCCAGACGCCCCAGCCGCTGGCCTTGACGTGGAACGAACCCGGGCCGGAGCACTGGGGATTCCCTGTCCTCGTGTCAATGGAGTAGGCTTGACACTTTACAAGGGGTGGATCGAATTGCCCTGCCAGGCTTCCGTCCCCATAGACATAGAAGCCGCCCTGGCGGCCGTCGACGGCATTCAGGCCATTGTCCGTCGTGAAGTCCGCGATCAAATCGTCCGCGATACTGATGCATGTGACGACTGCCGAATCGGGTGACAGGTCGATCGCCTGCCCAGAGTCTGTCGGTCTCCCAGAGTCAGCCGGTGCGCTTGGCCCAGAGTCAGCCGGTGGTGGCAGTCCAATGTCACCATTGGCGCATGCCACAAGAGCGATTGGCATCGCCAAGCCAGACAGCGCGTTCTTTGTTCTCATTCCAATATTTCTTGTGGCGGATCTGGGGAGCATCAATATCGCGGACAGTATTCTTGCGGATTGGCTTAGTGCGGGAAAGCGCCGGTCATCATGAGAGCGGTGAGCAATCCAACCGTGGCATTGAAGTACGAGTATGGGGTCTTCCCGGCTGCGTCCACCGGAGCCATGCTCCCGCGCGTGATCGTGTCGAACACGGCCTGGTATGCAGTATTGAGGAAGGCCTGGTTGCCAGTGGCCATCGCGCCGACCCCAGCCGTACCAAGGATCGAAGCCGAGTTGGGGGCGGTGCCGCTTACAGGGCCGCCACTTGGGGTGTACATGTCCTGGACAAAACCAATCCCGTTCGTGGCTGCGCTCGCAAAGAAGGCGGTGTTCTTGGTTGTGTAGGCCTTGGCCGTAGTCGTGCTGTTGTAGCAATAGTCGAGGCCGATGCGCATCGGAATCCGGTGCGAGTCGTATTGGTAGTCGCCGTCAGTTGCCGCGCCGTTGGAGCCAGCGGTCGTGCAGCTGCTGCTGCACCACGCAGGGATGAGGCCGTTACTTCCGGCAATGGCGCCATTGACGACGCCGAGTGCTGCGGTGGCGACTCCGCCCCAGTCGTGGCCACTATCCACCGTAGCAAATGATCGGTAGAATGACGGGGCGAAATACGAAGCGTTGGTGACTTGGCTTGATGGGCTGGCGTAGTTGCTGCCGCCCTTGGGAAGTTTGGTGCCGCTGCCATCAATGTCGTGGCTCCAGATGTCACCTATCATGGTGACCGCTTCTGCATTGTAGCTTCCGCCCCAGAGCTTTCCGGCCATCAGGAGAGCATAGGCAGCATCCTCATCGGCGTCCGTGGCCGAGCCGCCGGAAGTGGCGCAAGGCGTCCCGGTGCTGCCACCACCGCTGCCAAGACACCAGGTCATCAGCGTGCCAGCGGTCGCGTTTGCTTTCCATGTGCCATAGAGGCTGTCGAACAGGGTCTGGTCGTTCATGGCGACGGCGATCATCATGCCGTAGGCGATGCCCTCGGAAACCGTGTCGTTCTGGTTCTCGGGACGAATGACTTTGCTGCCCTTGACGAAGGTGGACTTCCACTGGTTGTAGGCGGGTACCAGAAACTTGGCATCTGCGCTCGGCCCTTGGGGCTTTATGCAGCTACCCACACCGACATTGCTGGTCAAGGGGAAGCCCGTTCGCTTCTGCAGTCCTGAGTCGTCCGTGGTGAACGTCACGTCGTCGATCCAGAGGTCATAGGTTCCTGCGGTCCCCACCTTGGGGAAGCCGGGATCCTGGTACATCGAGATTTGGATGCCGAGCACGTCTGCCGGGACGAAAGCCTGAGACTGGCACTTGGGCGTTCCGCCAGCTGGACAGGCGTTCGTCGCGGTGCCTGCAGCCGGAACCCAACGGGGCACCAGCGCTCCGAAAGGAATGGTTATGGTCTGATAGGCGCTCGTGATTCCGCCCGGCGTCCAGGGGTCGTTCAGCATCCAACCGCGGGTGTTGTAGAGATCGATAGTCGTAGAGGTCGCCGTACCGCCCGCGGTCGAAGGCTGGTTTTCCTTGGTCAGGAGCTCGAAGAAGACGGCTGGTGGAGTGCCACTGCCCGATTTTATCTTGAAACTGACGCCTGTGTACGAGGTGACNNGTTGTTGGGGGCGGTGCCAAAGCCGGAGCCCGTGGTGTGTAGCGCGTACTTGCTGCAAGTACCGCCGCTAGTATCGGACGCGACCGCGATGGGCTTGCCGTTGTTGAGCGCCGGCGTCTGGCTCATCCCACCCGCAGGGGCCGTCGTAGTGTCCGAGTTCGGGAAGTACACGTACCAGAAGCCTGTCCGCGAGCCCTGCTTGATCATGTCTCCCGTGCCCGACTCGAAGTCGGAGATCACGTCGGCCCCAGCGGGGCAGGCAGTATTGCCGCCGCTGCCGGTGGTCGTGCCGCCACTGGCGCTGCCGCCTTGGCTATTGCCACCGCTGTTGGCGGTGGTGCCGCCACTGTTCGAACCGCCGTTGTTGCTGGTGGTGCCGCCGCTGTT
>PMJE01000006.1 GCA_003157315.1 Myxococcales bacterium
CTGGGCAGCGGCGGAACCTCGCGCCTGTCGGGAGTGTTTGAGGGTGTGTTCTCGCTGGCGGTGTTTCTGGTGCTGAGCCGGCTTTTGGGGTGGGTGCCCATCGCCGCTCTCGCTGGCATCCTCATCGTCGTCGCCTTCCGCATGTTCGATCGAACCAGCTTCCACTTGCTCAAACAGCGCAGCACCGTGCTCGATTTCTGCGTGATCGCGGCCGTGATCATCGTGGCCGTGGGCTACAGCCTGATGGCCGCGGCCGGGGTGGGTCTAGCCCTGGCCATCATGCTCTTCATCCGCGAGCAGATGCGCAGTTCGGTGATCCGCCGTAAGTTGGGCGGTCACCAGATCTCGTCGAAGAAGCAGCGCCTGCCCGCGGAAAAAGAGGCCCTCTTGCAGGCTGGCCGGCAGACCACGGTTTGCGAGTTGCAGGGCAACCTGTTCTTCGGCACCACCGATCGGCTGTTCACCGAGCTGGAGCCAGATCTTAGGCGCAGCCACACCGTCATCCTCGACATGCGGCGGGTGCAAAGCGTGGACTTCACCGCAGCCCACATGCTCGAGCAATTCGAGGCACTGCTGGCCGAGCGCGGAGCCCATCTTGTCTTCAGCAGCCTGCCCGCGCAGCTGCCCAGCGGGCAGGATCTGGAGGGCTACTTTCACCACCTGGGCATCGTGCGTGCCAGCAAGAACGTGAAGATCTTCAGCACTCTGGATGACGCCTTGGAATGGACCGAGGACCGCATATTGGAGGAGATTCGCCAAACCGCGGCCGAGGAGTGCCGGCCGCTGGAGCTAGCCGAGTTCGAGCTGACTCGCGAGTTCGCGCAGGACCAGACGCTGGAGGCTTTGCGCGCCTGTGTGCAGGAGGAATCTGTTGCGGCTGGCGCGGTGGTGTTCCGCAGAGGGGAGGCAAGCGCCAATCTCTACCTGATCCGACGCGGCGGTGTGCGCATCTGCATCACCCTCGACAGCGGCAAGCCGTTGTGCCTGGCAACCTTCGGGCGCGGGCACTTTTTCGGCGACATGGCCTTTCTCGATCACAGCCCGCGTTCGGCGGACGCTCTCGCCACCGCCGACACGGATCTCTACGTCATCGCGCGCGACCGCTTTGACGAGGTGGTACGCGCTCAGCCCCTGGTCGGCATCAAGATCTTCGCCCGGCTGGCGCGCGTGCTGGCCACCCGCCTGCGCCACACCGACGCCGAGCTGCGCGCCCTGCAGGACGCGTGACGGATAGGCTAGCTAGTTCTCACAGAGGGCACGGAGGACACAGAGGTCGGATGGGAAGAAGGAATCCGGACTGCGCTGAGCCCAACCCTTCCGTTTCTCATCCGGCTCTGTGACCTCTGTGTCTCTGTGAGAACTAGCTAACTTCGATCCAGCGATGCTGGCTAGAGTGTGGTGGGTAAAGTGGCGGTCGACAGGCGGTGTCGCGCTTTCTCGTCGATGGAGGAGTGGAACACGGGATGGCGGGCGGCGACCTGCTTGAAAGTCTCGCGGCCCAGCACGTAGAGATCGCAAAAACTGGCGGTCCGGGCAGTGGCGTTGCGTGGGTTGTCGGTCAGCAGGGCCATCTCGCCGAAAAAGTCGCCGTCGTGCAGGCGCGCCAGCACGCCGTCGTTCTCGTCCACGACTTCCACTTCGCCATGCACGATGAAGTACATCTCGTCGCCAGGCGCGCCCTTGCGGCAGACGATGTCGCCGGGTACGCACACCATCGGCCGCAGCGTGATCACCAGGTCGCGGATTACTTCGGGGCTTGCGCCCTTGAGCACAGGCACCTTGGCGAGAAGGTCCCGGTGCAAATGCAGCGCCAGATCCGCGCGTAGGTTGGGCGGCAAGCTTTCGAACACCTCGACGTCGTCGTACCCGTGGCGGCTGGACCAAAGGTACTTGAAATAGGCGCGCACCCGCTGGCGCAAGGCGGGCGGTACTGCATGGTAGTGCATGAAGTACTCAACCCGGTCGCGCATCTCCTCCTGGTGCTGTTTGGCCGCATCCAAGCGCAACATCAGGGTGGCGATGTTGCTCAGGACATAGCCGAAGAAGGCCACCCCGGAAATCATGATGCAGCAGGCGTAGAGCATCTGCGGGATGGTTGTCGCAACGATATCGCCGTACCCCACAGTGGCCAGGGTGGCGATGGCCCAGTAAATGGCGCGCACCAGGCGCATGCGCGCGTCGGTGGTCCCCGAGTCGCCGCCCAGCACCAACCAGCCTGTCGCGGCCCACCACACACACAGAGGCATGACCACCGCAAGCAGCAGCAGGCGGCCAGCCGAGGGCGGCAGGGCGTCGATTCGAGTCAGCAGCGCCGCCAGCCGACCGAGGTAGAGCAACGCCAGGATCTTGCCCGCCCACAGCCACCAGTGCGGGCTGGACTCGACGTTCAAGATAGTCCACAGAGGCAATGCGATGGCCAAGTCGCGCACCAGCCCCAGCCAGCGGCGCCAAGTAGGGCGCCCCCTGAAGGCAAACGTGGTGCTGGCACCGGCAAGCACCAGGAAGGCCATGTCCACCGCCAGGGAGAGGACGCGGTCGTGGCCGATCGAACCGTGGCTGATCACAAAGGGTAGCCAGATGCCGGCCAACACCCCGGCTAGCACACGCAGCAGATCCAAGCTGGCCTGCTGGCGTGCGGTTAGTCCGGTCAACGTGCGGTTGGGCATGGCAACGGTTCGGCCGAGCCGAACGTCTGTAACAGCACCCAGAATAGCTCAAGACCGAGCGGCACGGGAGTAGTGAGCAGAAGCGAAGGCTTGGCGCAGAGCGTGTTGAGTTTTGTCGAAGATTCTGAGAGAAGGTGACATGGCAAGCCAGGGCGTTGGTTTTGATCCAGAGGAATTCTCTCGTCTCGCACGTGAGGCAGGAGCCAGGTTGCGTGGATCGCGCAGGCCCCTGATATTGGTCGGGCTGGTCATCGTCGGACTGGTGGCTCTTTACAGCTCGTACTACCAGGTCGAGCCTGATGAGGTCGGGCTGGTGACGCGCTTCGGGCGTTTTGTGCGCACCTGCAATCCTGGCCCGCACGCCAAATTCCCCTTCGGCATCGAACGTGTGCAGAAGGTTCCGGTGCAGCGCCAGCTCAAGCAAGAGTTTGGCTTTCGCACCGCCCGCGCCGACATTCAAAGTTCGTTTCACAAAGACGAAAAGACCGAGGCCGAGTCGGTGATGTTGACCGGGGATCTCAACGTGGCGACGGTCGAGTGGATCGTGCAATACAAGATCTCGGACCCGTACAAGTACCTTTTTCGCATGCGCGACGTGGAGGAAACCTTCCGCCTGATGACCGAGGCGTCCATGCGCACCGTGGTGGGCGATCATAGCGTGACCGAGCTTCTGACCGTGGGGCGTGGGGCGATCGCCGCCAAGGCCAAGGAACGGCTTTCGGAACTGTGCAAGCGCTACGACAACGGCATTTCGGTTCAGCAACTTATTCTGCAGGACGTGGATCCCCCGGAAGCGGTTCGGCCGTCCTTCAATGCTGTCAACCAGGCCATCCAAGAACGTGAACGCGCCATCAACGAGGCGTGGGCCGAGTACAACCAGGAGATCCCGCGCGCGAGCGGCCTGGCTGAACAGAAGATCCAGGCCGCCTATGGCTACGCCACTGACCGCGTGAACCGGGCCAAAGGCGATGCCCAGCGTTTCAACGCGCTGGAAGAGCAATACCGCAAGGCCCCGGAGGTCACGCGCACCCGCATCTACCTCGAAACCCTGGCCGCGGTCTTGCCCGCGGCCGGCAAGAAACTGATCTTCGACGAAAAGGCCAAAGGGATCTTGCCCATGTTTCCGCTCGGTCAGGTCCAGGAGGTGAAGCCATGAGTGGCCGCTCGAAGGTCGTGCTGGCTGCCTTCGCCGTGCTGGGGCTGGTGACGATTACTTCTTCTCTCTACACGGTTTCCGAAACCGAACAGGTCATCATCACCCAGTTNNCGGCAACGCCAACCAGGTGCCCACTCGCGACAAGAAATACATCGGCGTGGAAACCTATGCGCGCTGGCGCATCGCCAACCCCTTGCTGTTCTTCCAGCGGTTGCGTGACGAACGCGGCGCCCAGTCGCGCCTTGACGACATCATCGACGGAGAAACCCGCAACGTGATCGCCAGCCACGACCTCATCGAAGCCGTGCGCACCACCAACCGCGCCTTCGAAAAGGGCGAAGAGGCGGAAGACATCATGGAAGCCGAGTCCATGCGCCAGATCGAACTGGGGCGAGACAAGATCACCCGGTTGATTCTTGAACGGGTTTCGAACGTGGTGCCGGACTACGGCATCGAGCTGGTCGACGTCCAGATCCAACGCATCAACTACATCGAGAGTGTGCAGGCCAAGGTCTTCGACCGCATGATCTCCGAGCGCAAGCGCATCGCTGACCGCCACCGCTCCGAGGGACAAGGCAAGAGCGCCGAGGTGCGCGGCAAGAAGGAACGCGANNGCGCGGCGATGCCGAAGCCACCTCCATCTACGCGGACGCCTACAATCGCAACCGTGAACTCTATCGTTTCCTCAAGACGATGGAAACCTACCACAGCACCATCGACAAGGAGAGCTGGCTGGTCTTGTCCACCAGTACGGATGT
>PMJE01000042.1 GCA_003157315.1 Myxococcales bacterium
CCTGTCCCTTCCGAAAACCGTATCCGCCGGCGGATTCGCAGCGAAGAGTAGAATCGGCCATGATTGAAACCGATGGCGGGGTTCATAAGACTACTGTTCGGGACTTTCCGCGACTGCTTGCGGTCGCACGAACGGCTGTTAGCGGAGAATCTCGTTCTGCGCCATCAGCTGAATGTCCTGCGCCGCAAAACCCCGAAGCGGTGGCGGTTTTCCGGCGGCGGTCGGGCGCTGTTTTCCTGGATTTATTGGTTCTGTCCGAGTGTCTTGAGGGTGCTCGCGATTGTTCGGCCGGAGACGGTCATCCGCTGGCATCGCGCGGGCTGGCGTGCGTGGTGGCGCTGGAAATCCAGGAACCGAGGCGGGCGCCCGAGGATCGACACCGAATTGTGCGTGATCTGATCCGGCAAATGTGCCGTGACAACCCTTTGTGGGGCGCACCGCGCATTCACGGTGAGTTGCTAAAGCTGGGATATGACATCGCACAGTCGACCGTCTCCAAGTATTGCGTTCGACGCAGAGGGCCACCTTCTCAGGGATGGAAGACCTTTCTTCAGAATCATGCCGATGGCATCGCCTCTATTGATCTCTTCGTTGTTCCGTCGATCATCTTCGAATGCCTTTATGTCTTTGTCGTCCTCGGGCATCGGCGAAGGCAGATTGTCTGGTTCGCAGTCACTCGTCATCCAACCGCTGAGTGGCTGTCTCGCCAGATCACTGAGGCATTTCCATGGGACGCGGCGCCCGCGATTCTTGTACGGGATAATGACAAGGCCTTTGGCACAGTATTCCGCCGACGTGTTGTCGCCATGGGCATTAGGGATCATCCCGTCACGCCAAGGTCACCCTGGCAGAACGGGTATGTCGAGCGTCTCATCGGTTCCGTCCGTCGGGAATGTCTCGACCACATGATCATCTTTGGCGAGACGCATCTGCGACGCGCAATGGCGGCCTATGCCGATTATTACAACTCTGCGTGCACGCATCTTTCGTATTTGCTCACCCCCAATTTTTGAAGGAGGTGGCGCGTCGAATTGACTCGCTGGGTGTCGGGTCGCTGGTGCGAAGGCGGCGAATCTGAATCAACAGGGGAATGAGCCCTGCGCCTGATTTTTCCTTACTGACGAGCGCCGAGAAAGACGCGCTGATTGCGAGGTAGTTGTCTCGGCTCGAGGTGGTGGAGACCCGTATTGCGGCATTGGAAAAAGAGAACTCGGCGCTGCGGAAGGAAAATGCGGCACTTCGCGAGAAGCTGAACCTCCCACCGAAGACGCCGGACAATTCGAGCACGCCGCCGTCGCGCGGCCAGAAGGCGGGCGAAGAAGAGAGCCGCAAACCCAAGGGCAAGCCGCATGCGGGCACGCATCGGGCGCTGCATCCCAACCCGACGCGCAAGCGCGATGTGATGGCCACGCACTGCCCGCATTGCGCCGCCGATGTGTCGGCGGTGGCGCAGATGGCGCTTGAGAGTTACGACAGGATAGAGATTCCCGAGATCAAGCCGGACGTGACGCGGGTGACGCTGCACGGCGGCATTTGCCCGTGCTGTTTGAGGCGGTTCAAGGCCACGCCGCCGCAAGGGCTGGAACCCGGCTCGCCATTCGGGCCGAACCTGAGGGCTTTTGCGATCTATCTGCGCGTCAGCCATGCGGTCTCCTTCGAGCGCCTGGCGCGACTGATGAGCGATCTGTTGGGCCTGGACATCAGCGAAGGCGCGCTGGTCAACATTCTGGCCGACAGCAAGACGCTCTTCGCCGGGCAGACCAGCCTGATCCAGGCCAAGCTGCTTTGCGCCAGCACCCTGCAATCGGACGAGACCGGTGTGCGCGTCGGCAAAAAGACTTGGTGGACCTGGGTGTTCCATCATGACAAGGAATGCTGCTTCGTCGTGGCGCCCAGCCGGGGCAAGGACGTGGTTGAGGAATTCCTGGGCGGTTATCGTCCGGACTACTGGGTCTCCGACCGGCTCGCTGCCCAGATGGGCTGGGCGAGAAAAGAACATCAGGTCTGTCTCGCCCACCTGTTGCGCGATGTGCAATACGCCATCGATGCTGGCGACAACGCCTTCGCGCCACCCTTGGCGCATCTGCTGCGGCAGGCGTGCGCCATCGGCCGAAGGCGGCCCCGATTGACCGATGCAACCTTGCGCAGCTATGCCGGTAAGCTTGACAATAGGCTCGACGATATCCTGCGCATCGCGCCGCAAGGGGGCGAAGGCGAAAAGCTCCAGCGCATGATCAAGAGGTTCCGCCAGCACTTCTTCGTGTTCGTCACCAACCGCAACCTGCCGCCCACCAACAACGGCTCCGAGAGAGCCATCCGGCCATGTGTCACCTTCCGAAAAGTCACGAACTGCTTCCGTTCCGAGTGGGGCGCCAAGCTCTACGCCGATATAAGGTCCGTCCTCGAAACCGCCAGGCGACGAAGCATCGATCCGCTCCGCGCCATCCGCCTAACTCTCAATGGCGACCCGCTCCCAGAAGCAGCCTGAGCAATTACATATGGTCTGCTTGTAGCGATGTTAGTGTTCGCGGCGCGCGCTAAAGCGAGCCACTTGAATGTCGCCCTCTGGAGAATCCTGGTCCTTCGTCCCTACAGTGCGGATGGTCGCT
>PMJE01000624.1 GCA_003157315.1 Myxococcales bacterium
GAGTTGTTCCAGGCCGGCTGTGCCAGCGTCCAGGTCGGCGTGGAGGGGCTGTCCACTTCCTATCTGCGCAGGATGAATAAGGGGACGACCGCGATCCAGAACCTGTGCGCCATGCGGGCCTGTCGCGAGTTCGACATTAGCAACCTCTCGAATCTGCTGATCAGTTTTCCCGGGTCGACCGCCGAAGAGGTCGAGGAAACTGTGCGCGTCGTCGACAACTACGCCTGTGCCTATAATCCACCCAACATCGCGGTGTTCACCCTCAGCCCGAACAGCAGCGTCGCCGCCCGACCCGACCTGTTCGGCATTGCGCGCAGCCGGGCCCATGCCGGCTGCCTCGCAGCGCTTCCCGCTGACGTGGGCGCGCGCCTCGACCTGCCCTACCGTGCCCACGACCTAGTCGCCGATCCGGTTTCTTGGGATCCGGTGCTTGCGGCAGTCAAGCGATGGCAAACCCGCTTCCACTTTCTCAAGCGGACCTGCCTGACCGAGGTCGAGAGCAAAGTCCTTTTCTACTACGATGGTGGTGATTTCCTCGAGATCGTTGACCGGCGCAAGGACTTCCAGGTCTTCACCCTGGACAAGAGCTGGCGTGACATCTACCTTTTCTGCACGAACATCCGCTCCGAGCAGGAGGTCGTGAATCGTTTCGCCGGCGCGTTGTCGCAGCAAGAAGTGGTGGACCAGCTCGGCGAGATGGTCGATGCCAAGCTGATGTTTCGCGAAGGAGATCGATTCTTGTCGTTGGCGATGGCGACGCGGCCCGAACTGGCTTTGCGGCGAATCCGCGAGGAGCAGGCGAGCACTGCGCCCGCCGCGGCGCTGGGCTCGACGCAATAGAGATCGCCAGGCCACAAACTGGAAGCCGGCGCCGACGGGTAGTAGGGTCAGGCCGTGAACAAGACCCGCGTCATCATTCTCTTTGGCGGCCGATCGGCAGAACACGAAGTGTCGCTGCTGTCGGCGCGCAACGTCTTCGTTGCGCTCGATCGCGATCGCTTCGAGCCCGTGTTGGTCGGCATCGACAAGCAGGGCCGCTGGCGGCCTGAAGCCGAACAGACTCTGCTGGGTGCCACGGGCGATCCGCGCACGCTCAGCTTGAAAGCGGTGGGGCGCGCGCTGGAAGTGCCGGTCTACCCAGACAACGGCGGTACGGTGACCACGCCGCGCGCCTTGCTCCGCCACGACGACGTGGTGTTCCCGGTTCTGCACGGAACCTACGGCGAGGACGGAACCGTGCAGGGCCTGCTGGAGCTGGCGGACATCGCCTACGTCGGGCCAGGGACCCTCGGCTCGGCCATCGGCATGGACAAAGACGTGGCCAAGCGCCTGCTGGCGCAGGCCGGGATCCTGGTGGTGCCGTGGCGATCGGTCAGCGCGCGCGAATTCTCTCGCGACCGCACCGCTACGCTGGCGCACGCTTCTGAGCTGGGCTTTCCCGTGTTCGTGAAACCGGCCAACGCTGGGTCATCGGTAGGTGTCAGCAAGGTCACGTCCGCGGCCGAGTTGGAACCGGCGCTACGCGCGGCGCTGGGGTTCGACAGCAAGGTCCTGGTCGAGGCAGCGGTGAATGCCCGCGAAATCGAGTGCGCGGTGTTGGGCAACGACCAGCCGCAGGCTTCCATGCCGGCGGAGATCATCGTTCATCACAAGGATGGCTTCTATTCCTACGATGCCAAGTATGTCGACGCTGACGGCGCTGACGCCAAGATTCCGGCTGACCTTCCGCCTGAACTGACCGAGCGTGTACGCAAGCTGGCCGTGGAAACCTTCCGCTGCCTGGAGTTGGCAGGAATGGCGCGGGTGGATTTCTTCCTCGACCGACAGTCCGGCGAGCTCTACGTGAACGAGGTCAACACCATCCCAGGTTTCACCGCCATCAGCATGTACCCCAAAATGTGGGAAGCATCGGGCGTGTCGCAGAAAGAGTTGATTGCGCGCCTGATTGGCCTGGCCATCGAGCGACGCGCGGAACGACGCAAGCTGAAGACCCAGATCTGATCGATCCTATCCCGCCCGTCCCGTCCAGCGCGTGTAGGTGCGCCGAACGTAAGCGAACCGATCGCCCACTGTCGGGTAACGGCGACAGAACCAGCGCACGAGGGCCTGGGTGTGCTCGATCTCCTCTGCTGAGAGCGGGATGGCCAGCCGTCGTTGCCATTCGTCGAGCGAAACCGGCTGCTCGGCCTGGGCTTTGAGCCGGGCACGCGTTTCCGGCGAAGCAGGCTCAATGATGTCGCTCATCGCTTGCGCTCCGAAGCCAGCAAAGTCTGCAGCAAACGGATGTCTTCGATGTCCTTGGGCCGTGCCGCGAATCGCTTGGTCAGGATCAGGTCAGCCAGGGTCGGGATGGTGACGGGAGTACTAGGGTCGAGGCGTAATGTCTGGCGCCGGTTCCACAGGTCGTCGAAGGCAACTGCCACGCCGTCCACTGTCGAGACGGATCGGGTGGCGAGCACGTCCACATGTTCATCGTTTTCGAGCACATAGCGGCCCCGCTGTCGCACCTCTTCCGGCGTGTGGTTGGCGACCAAGCCCACCGGCTCCACAGCCGCATTGAAACGGGCCACATCGTCGGGATGCACCCAAAAATCATAGTCCGCGGTCAGCAAGGGAAGGCCAAGCGCAACCAGCGCGCGCCTGCCAATGAGCAAGGCGCGAGCACCGCTGTGGGCGATACCCTGAAAAAACGCGCGTTCGTCGAACTCCGTGCCTTCCACGACGGGAAGTATATAGCTTTTTCACAAGGGGTGCCGAAGGCGATTCCGTGTTGATCAATGCCGGCTTCGCCAACTACTCCGAGCGGGCAAGCTCCGCGACGCTGGTGTTCACTCGTCGCATTTCTTCTATATCGACCGTCTTCCCTTATAGTGACCGGCGTGGAATCGAGATGCCGGCTCGGTGGCGGGCTTGCAGCTGAACGGCAAGGCGACACAGCTAGAGCACCGAACGGTTTGAAATCCCGGTCAAATCGCGGCGTTGCGTAGGTCGGACAGGGCTCTCTCCGCCGAGCGCGCCATCGTTCAGTGGGCTGAGCGGCTTCGGCATAGGCGCTCGGCGGAGAGAG
>PMJE01000019.1 GCA_003157315.1 Myxococcales bacterium
ACAGTGGGTGTCGCCGCGGTGGACTACAGCGGAAACGCCAGTCCCATCCAGAGCGGGTTCGTCCAGACGCCAATCGCCACGGGGAGATCCGGGTGCGACTGTCAGCTCACCGGGAACGACCGTAGCGCCGTCCCGTGGGGCGCGATGCTGGCGCTCGGCGTGGCCAGCCGGCTTCGTCGGCGTGGCAAGAGTCAACGTCGGTAGTCGTGGCGATCCTCACCCGTTGAGCGCCGTTGGGCCGAGCGGACCGCGGCGAGCCGTGGTCGTGCCAGCTAGCGCAAGCGCATCCCGCGCTTCCGTAGCGGGTCACGCCGTGTGCGGCGAGGTAGTCCGGTGAACGACTCGCTCCCTGCACTATTTGCGCATTCACTACAGGATCGACACGGACTGCGCATGTCCTGTAACTAGTTGGCGTCAATTGCAGGCGTAACGCAGTAATTGCGCAAAGATAGCCGCACATTTCTCGCAAAAACCGCATGCATTCTTCTTCCTGAGTGGAACAACTTAAGTGCCGAACTGTTTTCGGCGGCTCGGAGGTACACGATGTCGATCCCCCGCATTTTCCGAACCCTGTTGCCACTCATGGCCGTGCTCGCGGCGGCGAGCTGCGACAAGGTCCTCCCTTCGATCGTTGGTCCATCCGGAACAGATACTGCCGCCAGCGGCACGACATTCTTGACCCCAGCTGTGGACCCGGTTNNCCGGCAACACCGGATGCGGGTCCAGCTTTGCCGCCGGTAACACCGGATGCGGGTCCAGTTGTGCCCCCCACGGCGCTGGACGCAGCCCGACCGCTAGCCACACCCGACACCGCGGCAGCTCTGCCACCGGCTAGTGCAGACGCGGCGCCAGCTCGGCCGCCTGCCACACCCGACACGGCGCCAGCTTTGCCGCCGGCCAATGCCGACGCTGGGCATGCCACGCCCCCGGTTGTGGCTGACGCTGGAAGGACCCGCAGGGACACCTCAGCCGACACGACACCAGTTCTGCCGCCGGCCAAAGCTGACGCCGCGCCTGTCACGCCTTTGTTGGCGGCTGACGCCGGCAAGCCCAGTAGCGACACCTCCGCACCACACGCCCCCGGCGCTGACAGTGGTTCTGCCACCTCGGGCGGAACGCCACCGGTATCGGCGTTGAGCGATCCGGTGACCACGCCCATGACAGGCTCGCACGCCACCTACGACGTGGGTCCGGGTAAGACCTACGCCGAGCCCGACACGGTTCCCTGGTGTGCCCTGGTTCCCGGCGATGTGGTCAATATCTATTGGCGGGCCACTCCCTATCAGTGGAAGTTCGCGCTACGCGGGTCAGGCACGCAGACCGCCCCGATCGTGGTCAACGGCGTGACCGATTCCTCCGGCCATCGCCCCCAGTTCGACTTCAACGGCGCACGCACAGCGAGCGGCTGCAACTCCTGTGGCGCCAACAACATCTTCGACACGGCCTCACAATGGAGCCTGGAAGACTACGCTGGCATCCTGGTTCGCGGCGGTGTCAGCGACCCGTACGGTTACAAGCCGAAGTGGATCATAATCAAGAATTTGGAAATGAGCGGCGCCAAGAGTGCCAACTCATTCGTGAACCTGTCGGGCGTGTCGACGCAATATGCAGGCACGGCGGGAATCTGGCTGCAGCCCAGCGCCGACATCGTCCTGGAAAACAACGTCGTGTACGACCACGACTGGGGCATCTTCACCATGTCCAAAGACGATACGTTCCTCGAAGCCTGTGAGCGGATCACCATCCGCAACAGCCGCGTCTACGGCAACGGCGTGGTGGGCAGCTACACCCAACACAATGTCTACATCCAGACGACTAATCCCCTGGTGGAAGGCAACTATTTCGGAGTGCTGCGGCCCGGGGCTGCGGGCTCGTCTTACAAGAGCCGCTGCAGCGGAGAGATCTTCCGCTACAATTACGTGGAAGCGAGCGCGCGGGCCATTGACTGGGTGTACGCGGAGGATTCGGGGGGCGAGACGGGGAGCACCAACACCGGCATTGCAACCCAGCCAGACTACGGCACCGACTACGCATACGGAAACATCATCGTGAATGACTGTAGTTTGGGCAACTGCGCAGCGAACCCGATCCATTACGGTGGCGACAATTGCGGTGAACAGGACGACACATCGACGCCGTTCGTTCAGAGCCCCTATGTGCCCTACCGGTCTCACCTCTACTTCTTCAACAACACGGTGGTGAGCCGAGTCAGTCAGACCTATTCGTACCGCACGACGGTGTTTGAGCCGTCGTTGCGCGACACCACCATCGACGCGTGGAACAACGTCTTCTACTTCTCTGGCGACTTCGCGATTCTCGTGGGTCAGCAGCGCAGGCAAGATCAACCTGCGCGGCAACAACCTCGTTTACGGTGCCACCGTCAACGATGCCAGCGATTTAGCCTTGCCGGTCAACTACACCATCTCGAAGCTGGGCACCATCGTCAGCACCGATCCGAAGTTCTTGTCGGCGACGGATTTTGACCCAGGGGCCGGCTCTGGCGCGATTGATCTCGGGACAGGGGTGCCAGCGGGCATCAGCACCGGCACGCTATGTGCCAGCCTGTCGGTGAACATGGAACCGCCGCTCCAGACCAACGGCCTCTGCGCGAGGCAGGAGCAAGGGGGAGAGATCGACCTGGGAGCCATGGAGGAGACACCGTAGCGCCAGTCGAAGATTCGGGCCGGCGATGAGGGTCGGCCCGAATGCGCGTGTAGCAAGTTCGGTATTACTTCTCGGGCGGTTGGGTTTCCGACGTTCCCTCCAACGCCGCAAGCATCGCCGCCGGGTCGACCGCCTCTTGCATGGAGTCGGCCTCGCGATCGATCCGATCTCGGACCATGGGCAGATCGCGGCGCAGCTCCTCGACCAGCGCGATAAGCTTAGCCACCTTGTGCTCAGCGAGCAGGTTCACCTGCAAGTCGAGGTGCGACCGCTCTTCGGCGTTTCGCGTCTGGCGGTTCGCCGTGATGAGAACCAGGGTTGTCATCAGGAGGGCGGACAGCGCGACTATCCCCTGCAACCCAAAGAACGGGGGCGGGTCGATGCGCCGCCAAGCAAACAGATTGGGCATCACCAGGTTGAAGGCCACCCATCCGGCGACCATCGACAGGGTCACATAGACGGTGCGCGGCCTTCCCAGCGCGGTGGTGAGTACCTCCATCATCCGCTGGTGTCTGTCCAGGCGCTGTTCGGCGCGCGCGCGGATTGACGCTACTGATTCGATGTCTTGTGGCATCTGAACCTCGACGTGGACATCATCCGAGACCAGGCACGAGCGCGACCGTCTGATCGCGACTGCCGCACAGGTTTTCTCAAGTGAAATGCACGTGGCCGGTCAGAAGCAGGATGATGCCAACCACCACAATGATGCCGGCAGGTGACCAGCTCCAGGGACCGTAGTGGGAATGCGCCCATCCGCCTCCCCCTAGCGCCAATACCAAGAGCACAACAAACAAGATCGTCAGAAGCATGAAATACTACTCTGGCTCGCAGGAGCCCGAAATCGTCGTCATACGGGGCGCGCATCATTCGAACGACCGCGCAGCCGGCTTCCATACAAGTGATGAAGCTCGT
>PMJE01000349.1 GCA_003157315.1 Myxococcales bacterium
CCCAGCCCGAGCCCGAGGCTGACACCAGATAGCGAAAGACCACCACCGCCGCCAAACCGAATCCCAGCAAGCCTTGTGCGGTGTCGATCGAAACCGCCAGGCGGGTGGCGTCGCGAGCCGCGCGCGCCCACTCGCGCAGGCGGCCGCCGTGCTCGGCACGCAGGGCCGGCTCTGCCGTGTGCGCGCGGATCGCCGACAGGCCCAAGAGTGCGTCGAGATAGAAACGCGCCAGCCCACCGGCGTGGCCGCGCATGCGCAGATCCCGTTCTACCAGCCCCGGCTGGCAAGAAAGCGGCAGAGCCAGCATCAGCCCCACCATGGTCAGGAGCAAAGGCGCGCCAGCGGGATAGAGCCAGATCACGCCGGCGGTGGTGGTAGCCAATTCACAGATCGTGCGCACCAGCTGGCCACCCTGCCCTGGCAGAAGGCGCAGCCAATGCAGAAGATGAGCGCGCTCTGCCATGTCAGAGAGGGGCCGGCTCTGAAAGTAGCGGTCCCCCAGCAGGGGCAGCTTGCGCAGAAAAGCCTGGCGCATCCGCATCTCGAGCTGGCTGCCCGCCGCCCACAAAGCCCGGGCCAGCGGCCATTCGATGAAGAAGAGCCCCGTCAGGAACACCAGCAGCGCGCCCGCTGCTGCCAGACGCTGTTCGAAAAGCGCCAGGCGTTGGCCAATGTCGATGGCGCTGCGGAAAACCAGCGACTCCACCACGGTCCCTACCCCGGCGAGCGCCAAACCGGCGAGGATGGGCAAGAAGCGCAGAAGCCCATCGGCGCGCAAGAGCTCGATCAGTTTCCGTGCCGGGCCCGGCTGGTCATCGGCCAGCACCGCGGCAAGCTCGGGCGGCAACGCTTGCGCTGGCTGGTCCGCGGCTCGGCCCGACACCCGCAGCGCGAGCGCCCCACGCACCAGCAGCGTAGCTTTCCCGTCGGGCCCCGCGGCTGGGCGCGCGGTCCACAAGGTCTCCGGGACAAGCCCTGATGCCCCGTGCTTGCTCACATCTGCCAGAAGACAGTCAAAGGCACGCGCGGCACGTCTGCGCGAGACAACCTTGCCGCTCACCAGACGCTCGCTGGCCCGGGCGCAGGCCTCCAGCGCCAGCAAGGGGCGCCAGTCTTCGCCGGCTGCAGCGGTTGCAATGCGCGAACCGGCATCAGATACGCCCAGCTTCTGCAAACGGAGCCGCAACGGATCCAGGAAGCCTGGCTCGCGCGTCCACGCCGCAAAGTCCGCAACCGGGGCCGGCATCTCGTGCACGTACAGGTCATGCAAGAGATCCCGCTGGCTCATCCAGCGCCGGCCGCGGCCCGGATCCATGACCTGGACCCACCGGCCTAGTCGCCGCCACACCACCACGAAGTGGGTCAGGCCCGAGGGCAACCTGACCACCACCAGGGCAGGCAACGCCTCGGCCTCGCGCAGAAGAACGTGCTCGACCGGCATCATCATCTGCGCGGCATCCAGGCCCAGCGTCTTGGCCAACTCCTCGAGCGTATCGATGGACGACCCATCCACCGAGGTGTGACAGGCCTCGCGCAACCGGCCGTAGTGGGCGCGAATGCCGAAACCTTCCAGCAGGGATTTCAGAGCGGCCGGGCCGCAGTCCATGCCCGAGGTCTGCACCACCTCGTGGGCGAAGAAGTGCCGCCGCTCCCGCGTGCTCTCGGCCTCGTCCTGGTCCTCGAAAACGGCACTACTCATTGGTCTGATCTGGATACAGGGTTGGGCGTGGAGGACTCGGCACTGCCCTGCACGCTCATGAGAAATCGGCCGGCCGCATCCAGCACCAGGGCAAAGGGCGAAACCCGTTCCACCTCAACCTCGGCGCTGCCCGGCAGGCCATGCTGCAAAGGAATGTTCGTCCGCTGGGGCAGACGCAAGACCAACTCCACCCGAATCAGGCCGTCTTTCGGTTCGTTGCCCACGCGATCGACCTCGGCCAGCAGCATGCCGTACTTGGTCCAGGGGAAACCGAACATGCGCAGCCGCGCGTGCTGCCCGGTGCGCACTCGGCCGGCCGCCGTCGCCGGGTCAAAGAAGGCCACCGCGCGCAGCCCGCCGGTGGGAACAACGGTGCACAGGCGGTCACGTTCGGCCACCATGGCGCCGGCCCGCAGGTTCACCATGTGTCCGATGCGGCCGGCGATGGGCGCGCGAATCAGGTGCAGGTCGATCTTCTGCTCCAAAATGCGCACCTTGCTCTCGGCATCTGCCCGCTCGCTCTGCAAGCGCGCGATATCCCCCTGCAAGCCCGCGATCTGCGCCTTGCGCTCGCTCACCTTGACCGCGCCCTCGTTGCCCATCCGGCCCACCTGCACGCGCGCCGCTTCGGTCTCGGCGTTCTGTCGCTGCACCTCGGCCTGCAGGCGGTCGCGGTCCAAGGTTGCCACCAGCCGCTTCTCGTGCAGCGACTGGATCTTGGCCCGCTCCGCTTCTTTCTGTTCGGCCACCGCATTCGAGGCGCGCAGCCGGGCGCGCGCCTCATTCACCTGCGCCGCACTGGCGCGCCCCTCGCCGCGCATGGCCTGCTCCTGCGAAGCCAGCTCCGCGCGCAGGGCATCGATCTGCGGGCCCAGCGTCGCCAGTCGGCTCTCCTCGGCCGCTCGTTCCAGACGGATTGCCTCGGCATCCAGCTCGACCAAGATCTCGCCTTGCTGCACCTGCCGGTCCAGCACCAGGGCACTGCGCAGCAGGCGGGCCGCCACCGGCGAGTCGACGTCATAGGGTGCCGTCGCCACTTCCAGGCGGGCCGAACGGCTGACCTCGTACAGTCCCACGCGCGCCAGAAAGAACCAGGCTGACCACGCAGCCAGAACGACCACGCCCAGCACGGCTACCACGAACACCCGGGAGGATGCGTCCTGTGCACGTGCGAAGCGGGCAAACATGATAAACCTCGATATCCCTCGCCATGATACACGAGGGACGAGGCAAACGGATCAACGTCCTCACGGCCGCAGCGAGGCCGGCACCCCGACGCCATCGAGGTCTTCAGGTGGCTGGCGCAGCCGCGCAGCGAGACTTCGAAGTCGCCTCGCCGCGCCGGCAGGTCGGTGGTCGCTATCTCAGATACTGAGCAAGGCCGATGCTCTGGTTCTTGATGGCGTTGGCGACAAACCCAGCGAGCATGTTGGCGCCCGCCTACGACGTGCAAACATAGCCGCGCTCACGACGGCTGTTCGTCGAAAACCGTACGCGCCTACTCAACCGGCGGTCGTTGCCAGGGCACATCCGGGTCACCAGCCCCGCGTGCAGTTGGGCAACCTCGGCGAGGTCCTATCGACGCCCATGCCTGCTGCACTGTTGTCCGAAGATCGTCCTCATGCGCTTCCCTCCCGATCGACTACGTTCCACAGAATGGCCTCATTCTGAAGACCACATGGAGGATTCGGTTTGGATCAACGCTCATGTCGCCCGATGCCATCGAAACATATCCAGCATCCTCCAATCCCTGATAGCCAGCGTCCGCCCATCGATCTGGACTCGGTACCCGCTCGCAGACATCAACCGAGGCAGTCGTTCCTCCAGTGCACTCCGACTGAGCCAGCCTGATGCAAAGGTCCATGCAGTCGGCGGAAGGCCCAAAACACTGTTCCGTTCCCGGCATCATGTTGCTATCGTCAAAAGCAAAGTACATCTCCCGTGACGTCCCTGGATCCTTGCAAAACGCTGGAATGTCGTTGGAACGGGAGCAGGATGGGACAATGAAGGCCCACAGGCTCAGGATAGCCGCAGACAACCGCGCTGTTTGAAACAAACGATCTTGCGTCGTCATCCGGAGCAGACCTCACCAAGGTTGAACTTCTTCTCGTGAGATTGGCAACAAAAACAACGCGGAACGAGGCCAGGACAGGGGGTGGCAGAGTCATATTCAGAGCAACTATTCCTGCTCATTGCCGAAGACCAAACCAAGAATGCCACGACCGCGCAGACGGTGCCAGAGTCATATTTGGAGCAACTATTCCAGCTCATTGCCGCGCAGACCGCGCGCAGACGGTGCGCGCAGACGGTGCCAGAGTCATATTTGGAGCAACTATTCCAGCTCATTGCCGAAACCCAAGTATG
>PMJE01000177.1 GCA_003157315.1 Myxococcales bacterium
TCATCGAAGACGGCGCAAAGTTCTCAGGGACCATCGAGATGGAAGTAGAGTTGCCGGCCGGCATCAAGGCGGGCGGCGCCTAGCCCTTGCGGCGGCGCGCCCGGGACGGGAAACCAATCATGGCAAAGGAAAAGGACACGAAGCCCATGGGGAACACGGTCATTGGAAGCAGTATCGTCATCGACGGCGAGATNNGGCTCCACGGTCGAGGCCGATATCGAAGCGCAGACCGTCACGGTGAGCGGTCGGCTGACCGGCAACGTGGTGGCGCGTGAGCGCATCGAGCTGAAGCCCGAGTCCAAGATGGTGGGCGACGCCAAGTCGCCGCGGATCGTGATTGCCGACGGTGCCGGGTTCAAGGGCAACGTGGACATGGACGTGTAGGCGCACACCATGGCTGACAAGGAAACCGTAATTGGACTCGAGACACGCATTTCGGGTGAAGTGCGTGGCGAAGAGGATCTGGTTGTTCGCGGCCGCATCGACGGCAGAGTGCAGATCACCCAGACGCTCACGGTAGAGAAGGGCGCCACGGTCCAGGCCGACGTGGATGTCCGCCATCTCGTGGTCTCCGGCACAGTGGTCGGCGCCATTGTCGCCTCCGAGAGCGTGAAGTTGACGTCGACTGCGCGCGTGGTGGGCGATCTCGCATCCCCGCGCGTGATGATGGAAGCCGGTGCCGCATACCGAGGCCGGGTGGACATGGGTGACATTGCCGCAGCACGGGCCGCGGTCAGCTCGCGCGCTGTGCAGCGCTCTGCTGGTAGCGAGAAGCCCGCCATCCGTCCCGCGCCGCCACGCATGGCTAGCGCCGCCAAGGCAGTTGTCGCTGGCAAGGTTGCGGCTCCGGCTGCGCCGGCCCCGCCTGCAGCACGCTCCGCAACGGTGGCGACTGCTGTTGCTGCTGGCGCGCCTGGTCCGGCGTCACCGCCTGCCTTTCCGCGAGTTGCCGGGGCCATGGGCGCTATGTCGCCGGCCTGGGCGAAGAAGAAGATCAGACGACGCTAGAATCCTCGCAAGTCGGTGGCTCGTGCCATCTGCCGGATCCGGGGCCGAATCCGGCCGTCGGGTGCGGCTCCGGCCACCGGTCCAGTCTGAGGTGCATTTCGTCGGGGGTGTGGTACCTTTCCCTCGCCCATGTGCGGCGTGATCGGAATCTACGGCCACCCGGAAGCGGCGAACCTGGCGTACCTTGGCTTGCACGCGCTGCAGCACCGGGGTCAGGAGTCGGCAGGTATCGTATCCAGCGATGGCCAGCGGTTGCACTGTGTTCGCGAGATGGGGCATGTGGGTGAGATTTTCACCCAGGACCGCTTGCGGCGTCTGCCCGGCTCGTCAGCCATAGGCCAGGTGCGCTATTCGACGACCGGCGACTCGTCGTCCAAGAACGCGCAGCCCATTGCGGTCGACTATTCAGGTGGCTCGCTGGCCATCTCCCACAACGGCAATCTGGTTGATGCGGCGGAAAGGCGGGCGCATCTCGAGGACGAGGGCTCGATTTTCCAGACCACGACTGACACGGAAGTTATTCTGCACCTAATCGCCCGTTCGCGCGAAGGGTTGCTGCCCGACCGTGTGGCAGATGCTCTGCGTGCCGTGCACGGCGCCTATTCCCTGGCCTTCCTTTCCGAATCCATGATGATCGCCGTTCGCGATCCGATGGGCATACGCCCGCTGTCTCTGGGCAAGCACAGCAAGAAGGGTTGGGTGGTGGCTTCGGAGACCTGCGCCTTTGATCTTATCGAGGCCAGCTTCGTGCGTGACATCGAGCCGGGCGAGATGCTGGTTTTCGACCAGGAAGGCATGCGGCGGGTTTTCCCCTTCAAGCCAGAGAAGCCATATCGCTGCGTGTTCGAATGGGTCTACTTCGCGCGGCCCGATTCCACCATCGCTGGCCAGTCGGTCTACCAAGCCCGCGAACGGATGGGCCGTCGCCTGGCGGTCGAGCACCCGGTACCCGCGGACGTGGTCGTCCCGGTTCCCGATTCGGGTACCGCAGCGGCCATCGGCTATGCGCGCGAGAGTGGCCTGCCGTTTGGCCAGGGTCTGATGCGCTCGCACTATGTGGGACGTACCTTCATCGAACCGTCCGAGTCCATCCGTCACTTCGGCGTGAAACTCAAGCTATCCCCGGTGCGCGAGGTTCTGGCGGGAAAACGGGTGGTCGTGGTCGACGACTCCATCGTGCGCGGCACCACCTCAAGCAAGATCATCGGTATGATCCGGGGTGCGGGTGCGCGCGAGGTGCACCTGCGCATCAGCTCGCCGCCCACAGTTGGGCCCTGTCACTATGGCATCGATACCCCTGACCGTGACGCCCTGATTGCCAGCGCGCACAGCGTCGAGGAGATCTGCCGCTTCGTGGGCGCGGACAGCCTCGGCTACCTATCGCTGGGTGGCTTGCGTGCTTCGATCGACTGCGTGGGCAGCACGGACGACCATCGCGGTCTGTGCGACGGTTGCTTTTCCAATTCCTACCCCATTGCCGTCGCGCCCCCGGCGCGCTGCCGGCAGTTGCGGCTCATCTCGGCGTAGGATCTGGCTCTCACCACGGAGAGCACAGAGGACGCAGAGACGGAGGCTACTTGACTCCGTCCTACGATTCACCAACATGGGGTAAATGCTAGGTCCTGGTCTGGCAGGAATATTCATCTCGCTGCTGGCCGCCTTGTGGGGCGGATCAGCCGCGGCTGCGCCTCGGGTGGTTTTGTTGGAAATGGCGGGCGGTGCCCGGGACATCCGGCAAGAGGTCCGTGCGTCGGCCGAGCAGGCCATGCGTGCGCTGGGCGTCGAGGTCGTGCCGCAGAACCAGGTCAGGACCGCTTTCGACGACTGCAATGTCCCATCCTGCCTGGCCGAGCTGGGTCGGCAGGCCGGGGCGAGCCACATTCTGGAGATTCAGGGCAGCTACGTGAACGAGTCGTACAACCTCCGCCTGGACCTGCGCGATGGCGAGACCGGGCGAATCCTGGGCAGCGATTCCAAGGAATGCGAGATCTGTTCGGCCAAGGATTTCTATCGTGCAGTGAGGGATCGAACCACCGCACTCTGGACGCGCGTGGTGCGTGAGCAGGGCAGCGCGGGCGCGGTGTCGTTGCCGGCTGTCAGCACGCCGCCAGCTCAGACCGACTTTAGCGAGGGCAGGGCGGCCTCGCCTGCTACACGCCGATCTTTCTGGCGGCAACCGTTCCCCTTGTTTGGGGTGGGCCTCGTCGCGGCCGGGGCGGTGCTCTTGGGCTTCGGGGGCTACTACCTGGCGGTGGACGGTGATTGCGTAGCCGATCCGCCTTGCGTTTCAAGACATGCCACTGCGGCGCCGGGCTGGGGCTTGCTGGCGGGCGGAGGCGCGGCCCTTCTCGGGGGAGTGGCCATCATAATTTGGGGGCGCGATGAGCCAGCCGGTCCGGCAATCTCTCTTGGCCCAGGAACTATTTCCCTGTTCGGACGTTTTTGACATAGGCCCCATGCCTACTATATTGTTGTTCGACGTCGACGGAACCTTGGTGTCGAGCGGCGGCGTCGGACGTCTAGCCATTGAGAAGACGTTCGAGCGGCGTCACGGTCGCCGCGACGTCGTGTCGTTTTCCTTCGCCGGCATGACCGACAAGGCGATTGTGCGCAACGGCCTACTGGCCCTCGCCAAGGGTTTTGCTTCTGAACCCGAATTGCTGGCCGAGATGGACGCCACGCTCGCCTTCTATTTGCGCGTTCTGGAGGAAGAGGCAGCCGCCCACGACGGAATTCGCGTTCACGACGGCATCCTGCGCGTGCTCGATCTGGCCGAGGCTTGCCCCAATCTGGCCCTGGGCCTCGGCACCGGGAATCTGCGCGAAGGCGCCCGCATCAAATTGGGCCACGCCGGGATCTACCACCGCTTCAGCTTTGGCGGGTTCGGTGACGATTCGATCGATCGTCCCGAAATCCTGGCGGCCGGCGCGCGGAGGGGCGCGGCGGAGCTCGGCTTGCCGCTGCAGGCTTGCCGGGTGGTTGTCGTCGGTGACACGCCCAAAGACATTGCCGCTGCCCAGGCCATCGGCGCCGAGTGCGTCGCGGTGGCCACGGGCATGCACTCGCTCGCCGAGCTGGAGGCCCACTCGCCCACCCTCGCGTGCCAAACCCTGGCCGACCAACGCGCCGACGCTGTCCTGTTCGGGGAACCTTAGTTAGCTTGGTTCTCACAGAGGTCACAGAGAGCACAGAGATCGGATGAGAAGAAGGGGTTCGGACCGGACAAGAGCCAACCCTACTTCTTCTCCTCCTCCTCCTCTGCGTCCTCTGTGATCTCTGTGAGAACCAAGCTAACTATGTTCTCCGGATGGTTCGGTGTGGACGGTCACACGTCCTAGGTTTGGGATTTGGCCACGCAGGTACTGCTCGATGCGTTCGGTGAAGGCATGCGCATCCTTGATAGACGTCGCGGCTGCGAGGGTGCAGTGAAACGAGATCGCCAGCTCGCTTCCGGTGCGCCGGACGCTTAGCTCATGCGCTTGGATTCCCAATTGAACCAGCTCGGGAAAACGCAGCAACGAAGCACTGATGCGTTCGACCTCAGCCGGCTCCGCGTTGCCGGCGGTGTCGCTTTTTCCGGCGGGCTCGATATGGGTGATGACCTTGGCAAGACCGGGCACGCTCGTCTGAAGGTCGCTCTCCAAGGCCGAGGCCCGACGGTGTGCCTCGCCCAGGGGCAGGCTTTCTGCCATCTCCAGATGCAACTCCATGGTCCGGCGGCCGTCTTCTTCGAACACGCGGATGTCGTGCGCGCTCGAACCGTGGCGTTCGGCCCGCCGGCGCGCCATCGCCGCCAGATCGTCGGTGGAAATCGGGCCGGGCTCCACGTGCACCACAACGTCGGCATGGGCAAACTGCGCCTTTATAGCGGCCTCGGCCCGATCAGCGATCTCGTGGCTTCGCTCCAGCGACTCGCCCGGGTCGAGGACCAAGGCCAGGTCCACGAAGATGCCGGGCCCGCTGCGGCGCACGCGCACCTGCCTCACTTCGCGCACATCGGCGACCTTGGCCGCGGCCGCGATGCCCTGGCTCAGCTCAGGGGACACGGAATCCAGCAGGTCGGCAACCGCTTTGCGTCCCAGTTGCAAACTGACCCAGACCACCACCACCGCCACACCCAGCGCCGCAACCGCATCGGTCTTGGCCAGCCAAGCTATTCCTAGCTCGTGCGCGGCTAGAACACCCAACAGCCCGAGAAGCACGACCAGCGACGACCATATGTCAGTGGAGAAATGCAGGGCATCTGCCTCCAGGGCCTGGCTGTCGTACTTTTTTGCCACCCGCAGAAGAGCGCGGGAGCGGGAGTAGTCGATGATGATCGACAGGATGACGACCAGGAACGCCCACAGGTTGGCGTCGACATGAATGGCGGCGCGAAAGAACAGACGTTCCACCGCCTCCCGGATGATCCAGACACCGGTGCCCAGCAGCAGCACGGTCTCGAAGAGCGCCGACAGGTTCTCTATCTTGCCGTGGCCGTAGGCATGCTCGGCGTCTGCGGGTCGGCCAGAAACCCGCACCGCCCACAGCGTGACCACCGCCGCGGCCAGATCCAGACCCGAGTGCAGCGCCTCAGCCACAATACCCAAGCTGCCTGTCCATAGCCCGACGGTGATCTTGCCGCCGGTGAGAAGCAGCGCGGCCAGCACGGAATAGAGCGCCACCAACCGTTTTTCGCCGTCCGCTGCGGCGAGCCCGCGCACGCCCTCGTGCAGGTGATGGTGGTGGCCGTGCATGTGTCCCGCCAAGGTGAAAGCGTGAAGTGTAGCCCGGCTGGTCGGCCGGGGATACTCCCGAGATCGCTAGGGCAAATTCTGCGTTCAAAGCCCTTGCCAGCCGTGTGGCAACGCTATACTGAAGACCATCGCCGCGTGGCCGACGGGGAAGCCAGCGCGCCCCGTCTGCCGCCACAGCTTGCCATGCGAAATCCCTTTTCCCTTCCATCTATTCTGCCCAAACGGCTGGGCTTGCCCGTACGGAACAGCGTGTCCGTCGCTTTGTCGCAACAGCTCGCCAGCGCGGCGACTTGTGAAGGGGACAAGTTGGTGGCGGATCTGGGCTCGTCGCCCACCGGGCTGGCCCAGGAGGAAGTCGAGCGGCGGCTGGAACAGTATGGGCCGAACGCCGTGGCGCAGGAGGAACGGCACACTTATCGCGACCTCCTGGTCAAGGCCCTGCTCAATCCCCTGGTCATCTTGTTGTCGCTTCTGGCGGTGGTGTCAGCGCTGACTGGCGACCTGCGGGCCGCCGTTGTGATGGTCATGATGGTGGTCTTGGGAGTGGCATTGCGTTTCGTCCAAGAGACCAGGGCGAGCACCGCGGCCGCCAAGCTGAAGGCCATGATCCGGGTCACCGCCACGGTGATCCGCGGCGGTCCCGCACGTGAGGTACCGCTGTCCGAGCTGGTGCCCGGCGACATCGTGCGCTTGTCGGCCGGGGACATGATCCCGGCCGACCTTCGCCTGCTTTCGAGCAAGGACCTGTTCATCATCCAGGCCAGCCTCACCGGCGAATCCCTGCCGGTCGAGAAGTTCGACGCGCGCGAAGCCGTCCCGCCGGCCTCGCCGCTGGAAGGGAAGAACATCTGCTTCCTGGGCACCAGCGTTGAGAGCGGCACGGCGACCGGCGTGGTGGTGGGCACCGGCGGGCGCACCTACCTGGGCGGCCTGGCCAAGGCCATCGTGGGTCAGCGGGTGCAGACCAGCTTCGACAAAGGGGTGGCTCGCTTCACCTGGTTGATGATCCGCTTCATGGCGGTGATGGTGCCCATGGTCTTTCTCATCAATGGGTTGACCAAGCACAACTGGCATGAGGCATTCTTTTTCGCCTTGGCCGTGGCGGTGGGCATGACGCCCGAGATGCTGCCTATGATCGTGACGGTGTGTCTTTCCAAGGGGGCCATCGCCATGGCGAGGAAGAAGGTCATCGTCAAACGGCTGAACTCCATTCAGAACCTTGGCGCGATGGACGTGCTATGCACGGACAAGACCGGCACGTTGACCATGGACCGGGTGGTGCTGGAACGGCACTGCGACGTGGAACTGGAAGAAGACGACGATGTCTTGATGCTGGCCTACCTCAATAGCCACTTCCAAACCGGCCTGCGCAACGTGCTTGATCGCGCGGTGCTGGCACACAAGGAAGAGATTCACGATCAGTTCCACGTTCCCGAGCATCGAAAACTGGACGAAATTCCGTTCGACTTTGCCCGCCGGTTGATGTCAGTTGTGGTGGAAACGCCGACCGGGCAGCCGCGTCTCATCTGCAAAGGCGCGCCCGAGGAGCTGTTCAAGCGCTGTGCGCATTTTGAATACCAGGGCGAGATCTTGCCCATGGAGCGGGTGCTCATCGAGGATCTGAAGGAAGAATATCGTCGTCTGTCCAGCGACGGATTTCGCGTGCTGGCGGTTGCCTACCGCGACCTGGAGCGCAAGCCTGCCTATTCCAAGGCCGACGAATGCGATCTGGTGCTGCGTGGCTACGTGGCATTCTTCGATCCACCCAAGGACACCACCGCACCCGCGGTAGTGGCGCTGGGCCAGCACGGGGTAGCGGTAAAGGTTCTCACTGGCGACAACGAGCTGGTGAGCAAGAAGATCTGCCACGAGGTCGGCATTCCTACTGAACACGTGCTGCTCGGCTCTCAGATCGAGGCCATGACCGATGCCGAACTGGCTGCGGTGGTGGAAGAGACCACGCTGTTTGCGCGGCTGGCCCCCATCCACAAGCAACGCATCATCGCAGCCCTGCAAAGCAAGAAGCACGTGGTGGGCTTTCTCGGCGACGGCATCAACGATGCGCCGGCGCTGCGCACCGCCGACGTCGGGATCTCGGTGGATTCCGCGGTCGACATCGCCAAGGAATCGGCCGACCTCGTGCTGTTGGAGAAGAGCCTGCTGGTGCTCGAAGATGGCCTGTTGGAGGGGCGCAAAGTCTTCGCCAACATTCTCAAGTACATCCGGATGGGCGCCAGTTCCAGCTTCGGCAATATGTTCAGCGTAGTGGGCGCCAGCGCCTTTCTACCCTATGTGCCCATGGCACCCATCCAAATTTTGAGCAACAACCTGCTCTACGACTTCTCGCAGGTGGCCATTCCCACCGATGACGTGGACCCAGAACAGATCGCACGGCCGCGTCCCTGGTCGATGAACGAGATCACACGCTTCATCCTTTTCATCGGGCCGTGCAGCTCACTCTTCGACTACACCACATATCTCGTGATGCTCTACGTTTTCAAGGCGTGGGATCCCAGCCAGTCTCACTTGTTTCAGACCGGGTGGTTCGTCGAGTCGCTGCTTACCCAGACCCTGATAATCCACGTCATTCGCACCAACAAGATTCCGTTCCTGCAGAGTCGGGCAAGTTGGCCGCTCACGGTCAGCACAGTCTTGGTCATGGCGGTGGGCCTCTACCTCCCCTTTTCGCCGGTTGCCAGCGCTCTGGGATTCGTGGCTCTGCCACACCTGTACTGGGTTTTCCTGCTCGGGACACTGGCCTGCTACATGGTGCTCACGCAGGCGGTGAAGGCCTGGCTGCTGAAGAA
>PMJE01000160.1 GCA_003157315.1 Myxococcales bacterium
TGATGGAGTTTCTCGAAGGGGTGTCGCTGCAGAAACGTCTTGCCGACCGTGGGCGTCTCGCCCTGCCGCAGGTCCTAGAAATCACGCGCCAAGCAGGGTCAGCCCTGGCTGCTGCCCATGCTGCCGGGATNNTCGCCCCAGGGCGAGCGGGTGAAGATCCTGGATTTTGGCATTGCGAAGATGAAGCGCTCGGCTGGCACAGGTGGAACGATGCGGACGCAAGCCGGACTGATCATGGGCAGCCCGGCGTACATGTCGCCGGAGCAGTGCAAGGACAGCGCTGACGTGGATCTGCGCTCGGACATCTATTCTTTCGGGATCATCATGTACGAGATGCTGGCGGGCCGGACGCCGTATGTGGCGGCAAGCGGGACGGAGATGCTGATCATGCATCTGACCGCGACGCCCGGGCCCTTGAGCGAGTTGGGGGCCGATGTGCCAGCGCATGTGGAGGCGGCGATCAAGCGCGCGCTGTCGCGGGCGCGCGAAGCCCGGTTTGAGAGCATTGCAGAGTTCATGGGCGCGCTGCGGGGCGATGTGGGCGCGAGTCTGCCGTCGCCCTCGGGAGAGCTGCCGGCGTTTCGGGTATCGGGAAGTGAGCGAGCCGTCGCGGCCAAGTCCATCACGACGTTCTCGCGGGCGACCGGCGAGATAGGAACTGCGGCCGTCGAAGAGGCGCGATTGCAGGCCACTCGACATCGGCGCTGGCCGGTCATCGCCTTGGGCGCAGTCGCGGTGACGGGGCTTGCGCTTTTCTTGCTGGTGAAACCCAGCCACAACCCAGCGCCAGCAGCAACGATCGACACGCCCAGTGTCGCGACCAAGGCGTCTGCGATCGCCGGTGCGTCTTTGCGACAGGAGTCGATGGGGAACCCTGCGCAGATAGCGCCCGCACCGCCGAGCGGAGTCGATGCTGGGGCAGTTCCGCCCGCTCTAGCTGGGGCATCGGCTACCGCCAAGCCGACTCAGGTAGCCATGCCGCCCGCGGTGGCTCCGCCCGCAGTGGCTGGTGTGCCGAGGCACGCGAAACCAGCGCGCGCGGCCGAACCGCGCCACTCGCCCGCCAGCAGGGGCGAGAAGCCAGAAAACCAATGGTTGTTCCTTCACTAGCTATGAGCGTCGCCAGGGAGAATGTTGGGTACAACCAGCCTCCGGAGCCGGGTATCTACATCGGCCCCAACATGACGCTGCCGCAGGCTAGGCCCAGTATCAAATACTATGCTGCGCACTGAGGGGACATGCTCAAAGATCACCTTGCGCCATTCCTTTCAAGATTTCTCCGAGGGCGTATGACCCGCGTGGCGAAAGTCATCATTGTCTTCAGTGTCGCGCTGCTGGGCTGCGATCGTGACCCACTGACGATTCCCCGGTCGGTGCCGGCCGGTCAGCCAGCCTCGGCGGGGGGCGCGCAGTCGGGGCGCGACGCGGGTGGGGCTGCTGACGGGTCGAGCCGGCAGGACCTCGCACCTGACAGAAATCGCGACCGTGGCACTGTGGTGGATGCGGGTCGCCAGGTAGTTCCCGGCGATGCAGCGATCGCTCCGAGCCCCGGCCTCGACGCTGGCACAGTTGTGACTGGGCGGGACGCCCCGCCCTCGCGGCCGGCCGACGCTGGGGTGACACTCCGGTCTCCAGATGGACCGGTCACGCCCCNNTCCGCCCTCAATCGGATTCGACTCGGGCTACTGTGTGGTGCCGGGCTGCTCGATCACTGCCCAGGACTGCCCGGGCGGCGCCGCTGCCCATTGCATACAAGGGGACGACGGGCCGATCTGCATCGGCACTTGCAGCCCCGCCGACGGCGTTTCTTGTCGATCCGGCTACGTGTGCCAGTCGCTCGGTCTGTTCCAGCGGTCGGTATGCATACCCGGATGTCTCGACAGCACCGGCTGCCCGCCTGGCACGACCTGCTTCCCCGTGTCCGGCAGCCCGGTGGGCCAGTGCCGCGATTCTGCGCGCACGGTGGGCGATTCTTGCGAGGTGGCATCTGATTGTCCGCAGAACGGGCTGTGCGTATCCGAGACCGATTTCGGCTGGCCCTACGGCTATTGCGTTACCAGCAAGTGCGCCACCAGCGCCGACTGCGCCGCGGGCACCGCGTGCACGGGCGACGATCCCGATGGTATATGCGTCTTTCGTTGCACGAGTGACGCCGACTGCCGTACCGCCTATCGCTGTGCTCCGGAAGGCCGCGCGGGCGAGAACGTCTGCGTTCCCCACTGCACCAGCGACAGTCAGTGCGAGAACCTGATGTGTCACATCGGCACGGGGCTCTGCTGAGCCACGATGATCGATCTGGGCGGCCTGTCTCGCCGGATGTGTGCGGCCTTGCGCCGAACCGATCCGGTGCTGCTGTCCGCGATGGTGGTTGGTCTGCTGGTGCGCGGATGGGCCTTCGGCACTATCCCGCCGGGCCTCAACCAAGATGAGGCCTCCACCGCCTACGACGCGTACTGTTTGATCCACTATGGGATGGATCGCAACGGATTTCACGTGCCGGTGATGCTGGTTTCGTGGGGGTCTGGCATGTACGCATTGGCCGCGTATGTGGCGGCGCCGTTCATCGGACTCTTTGGATTGAGTGTGTTCTCAGCGCGACTGCCGTTTTTTCTGGCAGGTGTGGCCGCGATTCCGCTCCTGTACCTTCTCCTATGCGACACCATGGATCGGCAAACAGCACGCGTCGGGGCGGTGTTGCTCGCGATTTGTCCTTGGCACATCATGATTTCGCGCTGGGGACTTGACTCCAATCTCCTGCCCTTCGTGTTCTTGCTCGCCACCGTGCTTCTGGTGCGCTCGCTCAGACAGCCAACCCTCTTGGTACCGGCGTGCATTGCGTATGCCATCGCTCTCTACAGTTACGGAACGGCATATGTCGTGGTGCCCGCCTTCCTGATCTTCGTCGGCGTCTATGGCGCGTATCACCGTCGCTGGCCACGCAGAACGATGTTCATCTCGGTGGGTGCCTTTGCTCTGGTCGCAACGCCGATCGTGCTCTACCTGCTTGTCAACCGATACGCTTGGGACTCCATCCGAACGCCCTTCTTCAGCATCCCGCGATTGACCGGGGTGCCGCGCTATCAAACCATGGGCAATCTCAACCCTCTGTCGGGAGAGTTTTTTCCACGCGCGGTGTCCAACCTGAAGGACGCTTGGCACTTGTTCCGTTCGCAGAATGACGGCCTTATCTGGAATGGGTTGCCAGGCTACGGCGTCCTGTATTGGTTTTCCCCTGTGTTGGTGGTGATCGGAATGGCGGCTTTGGTAGGTCGAAGCATACATTCCCAATTCCAACAGTCGTTCTTCCTGTTGGCCTGGTGCGTGGCTGCCGTTGCGCTAATGGCGTTTGTATCGGTCAACATCAACCGGGCAAACATTGCAATGTTGCCTTTCGTGTACTGTGCGGCAATCGGGTGCGCGCTTCTGTGGCAGCATCGGTCAATCGCAATCACACTTGGCTTGCTTTTCGGACTGTCGGCAATCGGGTTTGTCTCAAACTACTTCGGTGCCTACCGTCAACAAGCCGCACCGGCGTTCTTTGCCTCGTTCAGCGAGGCAATCCGCTACGCCAGCGCGCAGACCAAAGGCGAGATATGCATCACGAGTCACGTCAGCGGGCCATACATCTTCGTGCTCTTTGCCAACCGAGAGGATCCGCGCGAATTCTACCGGACTGTGCGCTACGAGAATCCAGGGGCGGAATTCCAGAATGTCACCTCCTTCTCTCGCTATCGCTTTGGTTTGCATAACTGCAGTGAGGCGGCCAAGGTCTTGGTGGTCGCCCAGGACGAGCAAGAAGGACTTGCCGGAGAACAGTTTTCTGCCAAGCGCTTTGAACGCTATACCGTGCTGACTCGACCGGAGCTGCCCACCCGGCCGTCGCAAGAAGTGCCACATGTGAGCGAGCGGCAAGGGGCGAAGACCAATTTCGCCGAAGTTCCTAGGGTGCCCGCAGGCCAATCGCCCGAGGCAAACGCTTCGTTTGTCAGCCTTTTCAGCCAACAGAGATACGACGAAGCCCTGCGCGTGGCATTGTCGCTGCAAAAGGGACAGGACTCGCCTGACCCCTCGCTCTTGAACAACATCGGCCTGTGCTACTACAAGCTGGCCCGCTATCCCGAGGCTGAGCGCGCCTACTTGGCGGCCATCAAGCTCCGGCCGGAATACGACACCGCCATGGACAACCTGTCGCTGGTCTATGCCAAAGAAGGCCGTCTGGACTTGGCGGTTTCCTATGCTGAGAGGGCTTTGCAGTTGAAGCCCAGTGATCCGGACACCATCCGCCACCTGGCAGGCTACCGCCGCCGAGAATCCGGGGCCGGCGATCCGGGGGGCACGAAGTAGATCCGGCGTGCGACTCCGGCGTCCCGCTCTACGCTCTTCCTACGAACGGTCGAGGACCAGCGACACACCGGTGAGGCCGAGGTGAAAATCGGTCGACCAACAGGTGTGGATCTTCCAGGCCCGCATGAGGTGCAGCCCGATCGAATCGGTCAGGGTCAAGTCCTGGTCGGAGAAGCGACGCAAGAGATCGGTTGCGCCAGCCTGCTCCGCCGGACCAACCGGTGCGATGACCAGTGGTTTCATCTCCTCGATCATTGCAAGGAATTGGAGCGCGCGGGTTCGGTCGTAGCGCCGTAGAAACCAGGCGTGGCCCTCCGCGACGACCAGCGTGGTGGTGACCAGCGCTGGCGGGCTGGAGAAGAGCCGCCGAAAGACCGAGTGGTGCGTGTCCGAGGAGTCCACGAAAGCGATGAACGCCGACGTGTCGACGTACGCTTCAAATCTTCTGGCCATAGACCACGTCGTCGATGTGCTGGCTCGAACGCGGATCCCCCGACTGGACCATGCCCGCGTAGCGCATCCAGGGCCTGCTCTCATCCACCGACACCAAACCCCGCAGCGAGCGGCGGAGGAGTTCCGCGAGAGAGATACCCAGGCGCTTAGCCTCTCGCTTCGTGGCGAGGTATTCGTCCTCGGTCAGACTGATCTGCGTCCGAACCATGATAACAATGTACTACGGATTGTTATCACGGACAAGGCAGCTGCATTTGTTGCATGCAGCACGTCCCCCTCCTCGCCGGGAGGAATCTTCTCGGCCTCGCTCAGCGCGGGTCGTGCACACACGTGCGCGTTGAGCAACAATGGCGCCATCGTCTGCTGGGGCGACAATCAGGACGGCGAATCCACGGCGCCCGCAGGCACGTTCACCTCGGTCAGCGCAGGTCAGTGGTTCACGTGTGGCGTGAAAGTGGATCGCAGCGTCGCCTGCTGGGGTCTCAATGCCGGAGGCCAAGCCGCGCCGCCAGATGGTGCATTCTCCTCGGTCAGCGCGGGTGGTGCGCACGGATGTGGGGTTGGGGCCGACGCCACGATCGCTTGCTGGGGGGAAGGAGGGATACCCAGTGACCCCGGCGTCGTCAGCGCCTTGGACTGTGGCCAAGCCAGACCGCCCGCAGGTGAGTTCAGCTCGGTCAGTGCGGGTTGGGTGCACACGTGCGGGGAAAAGAGCGACGGCACCATCGCCTGCTGGGGCGGAAACGACTACGGCCAAGCCACACCGCCCGCGCGATGAAAACCGGGGCCCGCCCCCTACTTCACCCGGTTCGCCGCATCGACCCTCGCCGCCGCCCACGCGCGCTTCCCGAGCAGCGCCGTCACGTCGGCGGCNNGTGTCGCGATCGATGTCGCGCGCGGCTTCGCCTCGATCGACCAGCACCGAGATCTTGTCGCTGTCCCCACTACGCGCCACTTGCAGCACGCCATCGCCCACGGCCAGGAAGCGCGGGCCGTCCTTGGTTCGGTAGAAGAGCACGCCGGGCTTGAGCGCCGCCATGAAGGGGATGTGCCCGGGCAGGATGCCGAACTCTCCGACGGCGCCGGGCGCAGCGATCTCGTCCACTTCAATCTGGACCAGGGAGCCGCGCGGGGTGGTGACGGTCAGTTGCATCGCTTGGCTTAACTCTCTTTGGCCATCTTCTCGGCGCGCGCTCGCACTTCTTCTATGCCGCCCATCATGACGAATGCCTGCTCGGGGATGTCGTCGCAGCGGCCTTCAATGATTTCTTTGAAGCCGCGCACAGTGTCCTTGATCTCGACGTACTNNGACCTGGTAGTGCTCGGCGCCCACTACCTGGGGCGAGAGGATGGTCGAGGTCGACTCCAATGGCGAAACCGCGGGATACAGGCCCAGCGCCGCGATCTCGCGCGAGAGCACGGTGGTGGCATCCAGGTGGGCAAACGCCGTGGCCGGCGCCGGGTCGGTCAGATCGTCGGCAGGAACGTAGATGGCCTGCACTGAAGTGATGGACCCTTTGTTGGTGGAGGTGATGCGTTCCTGCAACACGCCCATCTCGGTTGAAAGCGTTGGCTGGTAACCCACCGCCGACGGCATGCGGCCGAGCAGAGCAGACACTTCCGAGCCGGCCTGAGTGAAGCGGAAGATGTTATCGATGAACAACATGACGTCCTGGCCTTCTTCGTCGCGGAAGTACTCGGCCACAGTCAGTGCGGACAGACCCACGCGGGCGCGCGCGCCCGGCGGCTCATTCATCTGGCCATAGATGAGCGCAGCCTTGGAAATGACCGGCTCGCCGGTCGACAGCTTGGAATGGGTCATCTCGTCGTAGAGATCGCGTCCCTCTCGCGTGCGCTCGCCCACGCCGGCGAATACCGAGTAGCCACCGTGCTTCTTGGCCACGTTGTTGATGAGCTCAAGAATGATGACGGTCTTGCCCACGCNNACGCCCGCCCCGCCGAACAGGCCGATTTTTCCGCCGCGCCGATAGGGCGCCAACAGGTCCACGACCTTGATGCCGGTCTCGAACATCTCGACCTTGACCGATTGATCGACGAACTTCGGCGCGGGCCTGTGGATGGGCCGGAACTTGGTGGCGGGTACCGGGCCACGCTCGTCGACCGGACGCCCCACCACGTTGACGATGCGTCCGAGAACCTCGCGGCCTACCGGCATCATGATGGGCGCGCCGGT
>PMJE01000051.1 GCA_003157315.1 Myxococcales bacterium
CCGGCATAGGTCATGTCAAGGGCGATCGAGATGCTGGCCGGTGAGAAAATCAGGTTGGTGTTCGTGGCGATGAGCTGCTTGTAGGCGTCAAACGCGAAGGCGGCATTGTCGGAAGCCAATGTGGTGCTATCCACCGTCGTCACCTGCGGATCGGAAACGCGCTGGACAGAGGACTTGGCAGTACTGACGTCCGGGGAAAGGGCAGCGTCCGCTACCGCGACAGGGGCAGGCGCGGTGTCGGCCGCACCGATGCTGTCCGGCGGCGGGGAGGCATCGCGCGCAGTTGTATCAGGCCCTAGTACTGGACTGCTTGAACCACAGCCAGCCAGCGCGGTGGAGAAGAGGGCCGAAAGGACACAACAACTAATCACAGGTCGAAGCGTACTAGTCATGGCTGCCTCCGGGTCGTGTGGGCAGGCCATGTGCAAGTTCGAGGCCAAGTCGCGGTCTGTCCCCAGACCGATGACCAAGCCAAATCTTGGCGGAGATCCGTCAGGGGTCTGAGGGTGCGCTCAGAATTCTGAGGGTACGCTGACGGCCATGTCGCAACAGGTACACCTGGAGAAGTGGTACTTTCAGGTGATGCGGATCCATCGGCAATGGGTGGTCTGGGCATGTCTGACCATGCTTCCCGCGTGCCGAACCCCGATGCTGAGTCACGATGCCGGCGCCCCGGCGGATTCGTCAGATGCTCCGAACCACGTTGCGCCGGCCAACCTGTGCGGCGACGTGGCACAGGTAGCAGTGGGCATGCTGCACGCTTGCGCCCTGAAGGCCGACGGGACGCTGTGGTGCTGGGGCGCCAATGGCTACGGCCAGCTCGGCGATACGACCCTCGCTGACAAGGCAGCTCCGGTGCCGGTGACCGCGCTCGGCTCCGACGTGGTCCAGGTGACGGTAGGCTACTCCTACTCCTGTGCGCTAAAGCGCGACGCCACCATCTGGTGCTGGGGCAAGAATGGCAGCGGCCAGCTCGGCAACGGCACGACCACCGACTCTGCGACGCCGACCCAGACAATCGCCCTCGGGTCAACTGTCGCGGAAGTGGCCGCAGGCAGCGATCTGGCCTGCGCGCGCAAGCTGGACGGCACACTCTGGTGCTGGGGATTTGGCAATCTTGGCGACGGGACAGGGTGGAATGGCCACAGCACGCCGACCCAGGTGACGGCGCTCGGGTCTGAGGTCGCCGGCATCTCAGTGGCCCAGTACCATTCCTGCGCGCGTAAAATGGATGGTTCGCTCTGGTGCTGGGGCATGAATACTTCCGGCGAACTCGGCGATGGCTCGTTTGTCGACAGGTCCACGCCCGTCGAGGTGACCGCGCTTGGCCATGCGGTGTCCAGTTTGTCGGCAGGCATACAAGTCACCTGCGCGCTCAAGACCGACGGGACGCTCTGGTGCTGGGGCTGGAGAAATGGTGGCGCGACGCCGACCCAGGTGGCGGGCTTGGGCGCCGAGATTGTGGAGGTTTCCGTGGGCGAATACCACACTTGCGCGCGCAAAGCAGATGGAACCCTGTGGTGTTGGGGCGCAAACGGCGAAGGGCAACTGGGCGACGGCAGTACGAGAGACCGGGATGCGCCGGTCCAGGTCACGGCGGCAACTGGGTTTCTGCAAGTGGCGGCCGGCTTCGAGTTCACCTGTGCGGTCCAGCTGGGCGCAAGACTGAGCTGTTGGGGCCTCAACGACTTCGGTGAACTGGGAATGGGAACGACCTCGATCCAACCAGTGCCCCTTGCCGTCGCCAGCCTGGGAACCAACGTGGCGCAACTTGCGGCGGGCGACCTTTCTTTCTGCGCGCGCAAGACCGATGGCAGCGCCTGGTGCTGGGGCAACAACCTGGCCGGGCAACCCGACAGCGGCCCGACCGAATATCGCCCGAGTCCGGTCGAGGTCGTTGCCCTCGGCCATTCCGTCGCGCAGGTGGCGAGCGGGTGGGAGGGAGCGACATGCACGCTGATGACGGACGGCGGGGTGTGGTGCTGGGGAACCGCAATGAACGCCAGTGGCGATTTCGATGCGCGACCAGTACCCTTCCAGGTCGCCGGCCTGCCGACAAACATCGCAGAAGTGGCTGTCGGCACGGAGCACGCCTGCGCGCGCGCGGACGACGGGACACTGTGGTGCTGGGGCCGGAATGACTATGGCCAGCTTGGCGACGGATCGAACGCATTCCGGGCGATGCCGGTGCAGGTCAGCGCGCTTGCCGGGCTGGTCGTGCAGGTGGCGACCACCGGGACTCACACCTGCGCGCGCACGATCGACGGCACGCTCTGGTGCTGGGGCAGCAACGATTCAGGCCAACTGGGCGACGGAACTACCACCGACAGCCCGACACCGCTTCGGGTCACACCGCTCGGCGCGAACGTGCGGCAGGTGTCGACCAGCCCGGCAAGCCACACCTGCGCCTATCTCGCAGACGGCACGGCATGGTGCTGGGGCCACAACGACAGCGGCCAACTCGGTGACGGCACAACCTCGCAAAGCGCCTTCCCGGTGCAAGTGTCCGGGCTGGCATCGGTCGTCGAGGTATCGGCGGGCTTGTCCCACACCTGCGCGCGTACCAGTGAGGGCGCCCTGTGGTGCTGGGGCGACAATGGGGGCGGTCAATTGGGGAATGGAATCAGCGGCCAGCGGGCGATGGCGACGACCCCAGTACGCGTTGCCGTGTTGGGGACAGGTTTCGTCGAGGTTTGCGCCGGAACCGGCAGCACATGCGCAAGAGGGAGGAATGGCGGCATCTGGTGCTGGGGGTCGCGCGACTTCGGTAGGATGGGCGACGGCGACCTCGGCTTTGTCTTGTCTCCCGTGGCGCCGATAGGTTGTCCTTGACCGCTTCTTTGCAGTTCAAATCACTTGAAACTGGGCAGTTTGTCTCGTGTGATGACGTATGGATTTGCATAGACCGCCTGGAGATGGGCGGTAGTATTGTAGGGTGAATTGAAGTAGGGGTTTGCCCAAACGTTGAAGAATAGCCACTTCGTGCCTGTCGACTTGAGCTGATCGGGATCCGGAATCGTGCCGCATTCATGTAGTGCAATCATCATGTTGGGGAATGCGGTTTGCGCTTGCTGGAATATGCTGGTCATTGGCTCAGTGTCGCCTGCGGCCACGTAGTTGTCTGCTCCACCGAAATCGATGTATTGCGCGCCAGGGTTGTAGTCGGCAGTTGGATGCTGACAGAGAGGCGCCAGGAATAGAACGTTGTTGAGCCCCTTGGTGGCCGTCAGGTAGTTGAACGCGTACTTGAAAAGGCTCTGCCACTGCGCCGAAGTCCCCATGGACCACCAGAACCAGCTGCAACCGGCGCCAGCTTCGTGGAACAGCCGGAGGATCGCGACACCGCCCGCGGTTTTCAGCGGCGTAACGAATTGGGCAATGCGGTCCAAATCAGCAACAAAGCTTGTGTTCTCGGCCGTGCCAGCGGCAAGTACGTTGTCGATGTTGGTCTTGGTACTGTAGCTGCCTCCGTTGATGCCCATGTGGTAGCCGAACATGCAAATACCACCGTTGTTCCAATGGGTGACGCACTGGGTGGGCGCCTGACTGTTGTTCACGTCGAATGCCCGAATCGCAGGGTACTTTCCCGTCGCGGTAAACACCGCGTTCATCCCATTGTCGTTGTTGTCTTCCTCCTGACCCGAAAGGATGCCGGTGCCGTATACGCTGTGCAGATAGCACAGTACGTTGCGCGTCTGTTGGGTGGCGTTAGGTACCACCGGCACCGCAGTGCAATTGGCGGGTGTGGTGCCAGCGTCACCTGTGGTGGTACCGCCCGTACTTGTGTTTCCGCCGGTATTCGTGCTCCCCCCGGTGACCGTTGCGCCGCCGCTGCCGGTATTCCCACCGGTCCTTGTGGCCCCGCCGGTGGCCGTGTTCCCACCCGTCCGCGGGGCTCCGCCGGTGCCGACATCCGCATTCGGCCGTGCATCAACGACGTTGCCCGCATCGGCAGAAGAGGTGCCACCCGTCGCGGTCGTGCCCCCAGTTTGTTCGACGCCACCGCTCCTAGTGGCTCCGCCAGTTACTGTGCCGCCGGTTGTGGCCGAACTGGCATCGGCCGGTACGCTTCCGCCACTGCTGGTGCTGCCGCCAATGCCGGTGCTGCCGCCGTTGCTGGTGCTGCCGCCTTTCGTGCTGACTCCGCCAGTCGCCGTCGTACCGCCGGTGGTGGCCATACCTCCGGTCGAAGTCGTGCCTCCTGTCGCCGATGTGCCCCCTGTGGCGCTGACGCCGCCCGTTGCAGGCGCTGCGTCCGAGCGGGCCGCGCTCGAATCGGGCTGGTTGACAGTTGCAGCCTCGTTGGAGCAGTTGCCCATGGTCGCTGCGACCAGCAGGAAGCCGGCGACTCGCAGAACCAGAAGCCGGCAGGGAGCGGCGGCGGAAGCTGCGTGCGAGACGGAATTCGGCATGGCTCGTGTTCTCCTCCGAATACAGTGGACCCCAATTGACAAAGGCGACGGGGCTCGCGAACACTTGCAAGAGGGCCTGGGCCGCGCCTGACCTTCACGCAATCTGGCCTCGACTCGACCGTGCGCAACCCCCTGCAGTTTCAAGGGTTTTCGCCTGTGCGGACATCGAGGATCGGCGGTTCAAGCACACAGGCCGGACGCCATGCTGGCTACTTGCTCATCGGTCGATGACCGTGAATCACGCGGCCCGGATGCCGGCTAGCACCTCCCGCGGATATCTTGCTCATCCAGCAGAGTCCGGGAGTCTTCCGAGCCGCTGGCGACGGCTGTCCGGCGCCAACTGTCGTCATCGCGGCCGCGAATTGTCGGCAAATTCGCCGATTCTCAATTCGTGACCCGACCGCGTCCTGTGGAAAATCCACAACCAACAGCCAAGGATAGCGTGATTTCCGGGAGAAACTTGCCGATTGGCATAGGCATTGCTGTTCAAAAGGGACGAAGCTTCCCAATATCCTACCTTCCCCTATTGAAAATCGGATTCCTCGACAATAGCAAACCTCGGGTGACCGGGGGACGCAAAGCCACGGGACTCACTGAATCAGTAACCACCCGCATAGCGG